>VBOF01000283.1 GCA_005877855.1 Nitrospirota bacterium
AGTGGCAAGCGGTGGAAGGAAAGCCAGCCAGGCCGCCCGCTCAGGTGCCACTTAGCGAGGGGCCAGAGCGGGGAGATCGGCGACGTGGAAGCCCGGTTGCGGCCGGTAGTACGACAATGCCTCAGGCATCCACTCCTCGAGTTGCTTGATCCGCGTGCCGTGACCGGGATGTGTGGACAGGAATTCCGGTGGCTGCCCTTTGGAAAGCTGCTCCATCCGTTCCCAGACGTGGATCGCTTCGTGCGGGTCGTAGCCGGCCTGCGCCGCCAACAAGAGACCGATGTGGTCCGCTTCGGACTCGTGAGCCCGGCTGAACGGCAGCAAGACACCGACGTTGACTCCCAGGCCCAGCGCGGCCATCGTGGCCTGGCCGGCCGCCGGGTTGGTCCCTGAGCCCAGTGCGATGCTGGCGGCTTCCAGGCCGATTTGCGCCAGCAAGCCTTGACTCATGCGCTCCGCGCCATGCCGGGCCAGCGCATGGGTCACCTCGTGGCCGAGGATGGCGGCCAGGCCCGCTTCGTTTTTCGCAACGGGGAAGATACCGGTGTACACGGCGATCTTGCCGCCGGGCAGCGCGAAGGCGTTCATGGTCTTGTCGTCTTTGATCACGGTGACTTCCCAATCGAACTGCCGGGCCCGCTCCGCGTATTTGGACGATTTCGCGGCTTCGATGATGCGCGCGGCCACGCGCGTGACGGGTTCGACCTCACGCGGATCGCGGGAGATTTTCACCTTCGGATTGTGGAGAACCTGCTCGTAAGCCTGCGCGCCAAGTTGCATTTCCTCCGACTCGGGCACCAACAGCAACTGAGGGCGTTCCGTGTACGGATTGGTCGCGCAGCCGGCCAGAGCCAGAAGCCCCGCGGCGCGGCCGAGCCATCGGGGGATGGCGCCTCTTTGCGAATGGTAGCCGTTCATGGGTTCTCGTCGAACTCCTTGTATTCTACACGGTACTGTCTGCACCATCCAAGGCTGGTCGTCAAGCAGTGGTGCGCTGTGGTAGGGTAATGTTTCATACGTGGTTTGACAGTAGTTTGTCATTGGAGAGCTGCTGGTGGGACAGTTTAAGCTCGTCGCGGACTTTAAGCCGGCGGGGGATCAGCCGCAGGCAATCGATGCGCTCGCTGAGGGCGTCGATCGCGGGTTGCACCATCAAGTATTGCTGGGTGTGACCGGATCCGGGAAGACCTTCACCCTCGCCAACGTGATCGAGCGCGTCCAGAAGCCCACGCTGGTCATCGTCCACAACAAGACGTTGGCGGCCCAGCTCTATCGCGAGTTCCAGGGCTTCTTCCCGGAGAACGCGGTGGAGTACTTCGTCAGCTACTACGACTACTACCAACCCGAAGCCTACATTCCCTCGACCGATACGTATATCGCCAAAGACGCCTCGATCAACGATGCGATTGACCGGATGCGGCACTCGGCGACCAGCTCGCTGTTCGAGCGGGACGACATCATCATCGTGGCGTCGGTCTCCTGCATCTATGGCCTGGGCTCGCCCGAGGTGTACCACGGGATGCTGCTCTATGTGGAAGAAGGCGCGGACATCCGGCGCGAAGCCATCCTCAAGAAACTCGTGGAGATCCAGTACCAGCGCAACGATACGGACTTTCATCGCGGGACCTTCCGCGTGCGGGGCGACGTCGTGGAGATCTTTCCGGCGTCATCGGAGGACCAAAGCCTGCGCATCGAGCTCTTTGGCGACCAAGTGGACGCCATCCACGAGATCGACCCGCTCACGGGGAAGTCGCTGCGGCGCCTCTCGAAGGTCGCGGTCTATCCCAACACGCACTACCTGATCCCGCCGGACCGGTTCGACCGCGCACTCAGCGGGATCGAGGCCGAACTGGACGAGCGGATCGCCTCCTTCAAGCGGAACGGCCAGTTGCTGGAGGCCCAGCGCATCGAGCAGCGCACGCGGTTCGACCTGGAGATGATCCGGGCGATGGGGTACTGCCACGGGATCGAGAACTATTCGCGGCACTTGAGCGGCCGGCAGCCGGGCGAGCCCCCGCCGACGCTCCTCGATTACTTCCCCAAGGATTACCTCTTGATCGTGGATGAGTCCCACGCGACGATCCCGCAGGTGCAGGGCATGCACGAAGGGGACTACTCGCGGAAGAAGAGTCTGGTGGAGTACGGGTTCAGGCTGCCTTCAGCCTTCGACAACCGGCCGTTGAACTTCGCTGAATTCGAACAGTGCGTCAAGCAGGCGATTTACGTATCGGCCACCCCGGGCCCCTATGAGCTGGGGCAGGCCAGTGGCCGCGTGGTTGAGCAGATCATTCGGCCCACGGGTCTGATGGATCCCGAGATCTCGGTGCGGCCGGCCAAGGGGCAGGTGGACGATCTGCTGGGGGAGATCAAAGACCGGGTGTCGCGAGGAGACCGGGTGCTGGTGACAACGCTCACCAAGCGGATGGCGGAAGACCTGACCGAGTACTATCACGACCTCGGCGTCCGGGTCCGGTATCTCCATTCGGACATCGATACGCTGGAACGTACCGAGATCATCCGCGATCTGCGCCGAGGGGTGTTCGACGTGCTGATCGGCATCAATCTGTTACGGGAGGGCCTCGACATCCCAGAAGTCTCGCTGGTGGCGATCCTGGATGCGGATAAGGAGGGGTATCTCCGGTCCGAGCGGTCCCTGATCCAGACGGCCGGCCGCGCGGCCCGGAACGTGAAAGGTGCGGTCATTCTGTATGGAGACATCATGACCGAGTCCATGAAGCGGACGATCGAGGTGACGACGCGCCGCCGGCGATTACAGGAAGAGTTCAATCGGGAGCACGGGATTACGCCGGAGACGATCAAGAAGGGCATTCCGAAGACGTTGTACGAAGTCTCGGAGAGCGACTACGTGACCGTTCCCATTGCTGCCGAGGAATCACCGGCCTATCGGTTCGACGGCAATCTGGGGCCGATGCTAAAGCACCTGGAGGCCGAGATGAAGGCGGCGGCCAGGGAGCTGGCCTTCGAGCGCGCGGCGCAGATTCGTGACCAGATCAAGGGGCTCAAGCGCCAGGCGTTGGAGCTGGGTGTGAAAGAGTAGGGGCACGGCGCGCCGTGCCCTCGTTACCCCTCTCCCCTTGAGGGAGAGGCCTCCCGTTGATCCCTCCCCCCTCGCGGGGGAGGGTGAGGGTGGGGGGTGTTTCCTGTCTTTGTAACCCCTCCACTGTCATTAGTGAGCGGAGCGAAGCAACCCCGCTGTCCTGTTGCCCCCTCCCGCATGAATCTACAAACAGTAACCTTCGAACGGGAGCCCGTGTCTAAGCGGGCGATGAAGGACCTCGTCCCAACCGAGCGAATCGATCGCGCCATCCTCCTCATTCGGGGTCACAAGGTCAAGCTGGATGTGGACCTTGCAGAACTTTATGGCGTCCAAACAAAGGCTTTGAACCGAGCAGTTAAGCGGAACCTAGAAAGATTCCCAGAAGATTTTATGTTTCAACTGACTTATCAAGAGGTTAGAACTTTGAGGTGCCGAATTGGCACCTCAAACATCGGCCGCGGCGGTCGCCGATATTGCCCCTACGCCTTTACAGAACATGGAATTCTGATGTTGTCTAGCGTCTTACAGAGCCAACGAGCAATCCAGGTGAACATCGAGATCATGCGTGCCTTCGTGCGCCTGCGAGAACTGATCGCCTCCAACAAGGATCTGGCCAAGCGGCTGGACGACCTCGAAAAGAAGTACGACAGTCAGTTCAAGGTGGT
>VBOF01000284.1 GCA_005877855.1 Nitrospirota bacterium
TCCGTCCGATGTCAGAATGAATGCGCCCTTGCGCGTTCCGACCAGTAGCCGAACTCTGCTCATAACGTGCTCCTTCCTCAGCTTCAGCTTCGCACCGGTCTTGGCGCGAAGATTCTACCCAACTGTCTAGCCGGCGCGCTCGCCGGATTCGGGGAACTACACATACCGATCGTGATGGCGGACCCAGTCCATCGTAGAGTCAGGATTTTCGTCTCTTCCCTTGGGGGCAAGATCCAGCCAGTTGTAGGCGCAATTCAAGATATCCAGCCCACGCGCATAGGTTGAATACGTGTGGAACACCTCCTGGTTTCGCCGATAGAAAAAACTTGCGCCAGGCATTTCATCGCTCAGATACGGACCATCTGTGTAGTTATAAAAGACGTGTCCGGCACGCTCGTCTCCATCCTTAAACGAGACCCCAAAATCGAAATTGAAGTCAGATTCGAATGAAGACACCCATTTGAAGTTCCAGCCCATGCGTTTCTTGAATTGCTCGATCTTGGAAAGGGGCGCACGCGAGACGACAACAAAGGCCACATCGCGGTGGGCCAGATGAATGGGAATGCCTTGAAAGCTATCCGCAAAAAACGAGCAACTCTTGCATCCTTGGTCCCAGTCGGGACCGAGCATGAAATGATACAGGGCGAGTTGCGTTTTTCCCTCAAAAAGATCCACTAAGCTCTCCTTGCCCTTGGGGCCATTGAAATAGTAGGCCTTCTCGATTTTTCTCCATGGCAGGGCACGAATTCGCGCTGTCATGGCGTCCCGCAGCCGGGTGAACTCTTTCTCTTTGGCCAGGAGTTTCCTCCGGGCCTTCAGCCACTCGGCTTCCGATACGACTTTCTGGTGTTTTATCGTGCTCTTGGTCATGATGAAGCCTCCTTTGATCTGGGTCGTGGGAGATTGTCCTTGCGCCGCTCTGGCGCATGAAGCCTCTTCGCGACGAGCGCAGTCACGCCGCCCGTCGAGGTCGCGCCAGCGGCCATCAGCATTATGGAAGTGATGCATGCGGGGCACATCGAACCCCTCCTCTCACTGCTTCCGCCCGTCCCGGGCTAGCACTGCAGGATGTTCAAAGTGGCCGTCCAGCGCGGCCGCAGGCGAAGGAAGCGCCGGAGGCGTACCCTCTGGGGTACGTTGAGGACGCTTCCGAGCCGAGAACAAAGCTGGCGGCCGTTTTCAACATTCTGTTAAGTCGGCAGGCCCGGGATCTCGACTACCGGCCGGACCTCCACAGTACTCTTGCGCGCCATGGGAATCCGTGCGGCGACGGCGATGGCCTCGTCGAGATCCTTCGCGTCAATGAGGAAATAGCCACCCAGTTGTTCACGCGTCTCGGCAAACGGCCCATCGGTCACGAGCCGTTTGCCGTTGCGCACCCGGACGCTCGTCGCCATTGCAGTCGGGTGCAAGGGGTTGGCGGCCACGTATTGACCGTTCGCATTAAGGTCATGCGCGAGCTGCGTGGACTCGGCGTAACAGTCCTTACGTTCGGTCTCGCTCAATGCGTGCTCGTCACCGTATATCAGCAACATATATTTCATGGCTCTGGACCTCCGATTCGGACTTGAAAGGCTGTTGACGTAAGATAGTCGTTCGGGAAGGCCAAAATCGACATCGGGTCTAGCGAGTCTGATGAGCCGAGACCAATTCCTGCCTAATCAATGACTTATGATACAGCGCAGACAGGTGATCAACTGGTCTGGTCAGACAGCGCGGCCAACCGTCGCTCGAGAAACCGCTGCTCCGGCTCCTGCCGAGTAAGGCCGAGGGCCCGTTCGTAGGAGGTTCGGGCTTCCGCTGTTCGCCCCAGTCGCCGGCAGAGATCCGCCCGCGCCGAATGCGCCAGGTGATAGCTACCCAGATCGCCCCGCGCGAGGATGGCGTCAATGAGTACAAGACCCGCCAAAGGGCCGTCGCGCATCGCCACCGCGACAGCGCGGTTCAGCTCGACCACAGGCGACGGATCGGCCCGCATCAGCACGTCGTAGAGTGCGACGATCTGGGCCCAGTCCGTAGCGGCGGGACTGGCTGCCTGGGCATGCACGGCTGCGATGGCCGCTTGGAGTGTGTACGGGCCGACCCGGCGCGACGACAGCGCCCGATCCACCAGCGATACCCCCTCCGCGATCTGATCCCGGTTCCACAGCGAGCGATCTTGGTCCTCCAGGAGAATCAGATCGCCCGTCGGTGAGGTGCGCGCGGCGCGCCGCGAGTCTTGCAGCAACACCAGCGCCAAGAGCCCCACCGCTTCAGGCTCCGGGAGCAACTCGATCAGCAACCGCCCCAGGCGGATCGCCTCCCCCGAGAGATCATGCCGCGTGAGCAATCCCCCGGACGAGGCGGAGTACCCCTCGTTGAAGACGAGGTAGACCACCCGGAGCACAGCATCCAGTCGGTCAGGCAAATCGGTCTGCGACGGCACCACATAGGGAATGCGCGCGTCGCGGATCTTCGCCTTGGCGCGCACGATCCGCTGGGCGACCGTGGGTGGCTTCGTGAGGAAGGCGCGCGCGATCTCATCGGTCGTGAGGCCGCAGACTTCACGCAGCGTCATCGCGACTTGGGCCTCCGGCGGCAAGGCGGGATGGCAGCACGTGAAGATCAGACGCAGCCGATCGTCCTCGACGCTCTCGTCGTCCCATTCCTCGGGGTCACTGGTGCTGGATTCCAGTTGCTTAGCGAGCTCCGTCAGCGACGCGTCGAAGCGGGCGCGCCGGCGCATGCCGTCGATGGCCTTGAAGCGGCCGGTCGATACGAGCCACGCCCGCGGATTGGCCGGGACACCGTCCCGCGACCATTGCTCGACCGCCACAGTGAACGCATCGTGCAGCGCCTCTTCGGCGGCGTCAAAGTCGCCGAGCAAGCGGATCAGCGTGGCAAGAACCTGGCGCGATTCGGAGCGGTACACGGCGTCCACCAGCGCACTCACCTGTTTGGTCGCGTCGTCGCTCACCGGCAGCGAGTCCTACTCCTTGACTTCCCAGTGAGGATTCCAGGCGATTTCCCAGAGGTGGCCGTCCAAATCCTGGAAGTATCCGGCGTAGCCTCCCCAAAAGCGGTCGTGCGCAGGGTCGGTGATCTTGGCTCCCGCTTGTTCTGCCTGCTTCATCACCGCATCGACTTCCTGTTTGGATTTGACGATGTGCCCGATGGAGAATTCCGTCGGGCTTGGCGGACCCACAGCTATCTTTGCATCCTTGGCCAAGGATTTTTGGGGCCACAGCGCGAGGATCAAATCGTCGTTCATCTCATAGAAGACGACGGCGCCGTCCTCAAATTCCGTGCCGATGATCCCTTCCGTCGCCAACCCCATCCCGTCGCGGTAAAAAGCCAACGACTTTTCCAAATCGCTGACGCCTAATGTGATGACTTTAATCCGTGGTCTCATATCCTCACCTGACCAGGCACAATGCGGCGATTCTCGCCGGTTCTCGAGGGTGTGTCAATATTCTCTGAACGGCCGTCACCGCGTGCGGAAGCCGATGCGGCGGG
>VBOF01000214.1 GCA_005877855.1 Nitrospirota bacterium
AAGAGCTGGGACCTCCTTGAAGGGATGATGGTCAAGCGTGGCTACGAAGTGCAGACCGCAACGGCGCAGATGCACGTTGTGGGCAAGCGCCACTTCGGGTTGAAAGCCCAGCCTCAAGGAGGCGGCGGAGGGCGCCAGGCCACGCGGGAGCTGTTCGACACGCTGCTGCTCTGGAAAGGACGGGTCCCGTTGAACGAGCGCGGAGAAGCGTCCGTCGAGATTCCTCTGAACGATTCCGTCACGGCGTTCCGCATCGTTGCCGTCGCTACCGGCGGAGCGGAGCTTTTCGGGACGGGCGGTACGTCGATCCGCTCCACCCAGGACTTGATGATCTTCTCCGGCGCAGCGCCGCTCGTTCGGGGCGGAGACCGCATGCGCTCTGAGTTTACCGTCCGTAACGCGACGAATCGGGCGATGGAAGTGAGTCTGACCGGGCGGGTTGAACAGGTTCCCGATCCGCTAAAACCGCTGACGCTGACCCTCGCACCGGGCGAGGCGAAAGAGGTGGGCTGGGATCTCATGGCGCCGCTCGGAGTCGAAGCTCTGGCCTACGAGATCGAAGCCAGGGAGAAGGGCGGCATCAGCGACCGCATCAGGATCAAACAGCGCGTAGTGACGCCGGTGCCCGTGCGGGTGTTCCAAGCCACGCTCGTCCAAGTTGAAAAGGAGCTGCGAGTGCCGGTGGAACGGCCTGCCGATGCAATTGCTGGGCTGGGCGGCGTCGCGCTGCTGTTCCGTCCCAGCCTGGCCGACGGCCTCGGCGGCGTCATCGAATACATGAAGCGCTACCCCTATAGCTGCCTGGAACAAGAGGCGTCGCGCGCGGTCGCACTGCGGGACGAAGGGCGCTGGAAGCAGCTGATGGCCAACCTGTCCCCGTACCTCGATGCGGACGGCCTGGCCAAGTACTTTCCTCTGATGACACGCGGCAGTGACGTGCTGACGGCCTGTTGTGGGGGTACTCGCCGTTGCCCGCCGCAGACCTGTCCATTCGCAAGCTGGCGGCGATCGAAGCGCTTTCGCGGGCGGGCCAGGCCGCGCCGGAGATGCTGACTTCGATTGCGATCGAGCCGAATCTCTGGCCTACGTCGGCCGTGATCGATTGGTTCAACATCCTCCAGCGCGTGGAGGGTGTCCCGAAGCGAACGGAGGGCATGCAGGAAGCCGAGCAGATTCTGCGGTCCAGACTGAACTTCCAGGGCACCACCATGGGCTTCTCTACCGAGCGATCGGATTATCTCTGGTGGCTCATGGTCTCCAATGACGTGAACGCAGTGCGGTTCGTCTTGTCGGTGCTGAACATTCCGCAGTGGAAGGAGGATATGCCGCGGCTGGTCCGTGGCGCGTTGGGGCGCCAGCGGCATGGGGCATGGGACTTGACCGTAGCGAATGCGTGGGGGGTGCTCGCCATGGAAAAATTCGCGAAGGCGTTCGAGAGCACCCCCGTTTCTGGGAAGACCACGGTGGCGGTTGCGGGCCAGGCGCGACGCGTGGACTGGAAGAGGTTGCCCAAAGGCGAGCGGCAGCAGGTGGACTGGCCTGCGCAGAGAGACGACCTGACGATCAACCACGCTGGATCGGGCAAGCCCTGGGTCACGGTTCAGAGCCTGGCCGCCATTCCGTTGAGGGAGCCGTTCTCCAGCGGCTACACGATCAAGCGGACCGTCACGCCGGTCCAGCAGAGGAGGCCGGGCGTCTGGAGTCGCGGAGATCAGGCGCGTGTGCGGCTTGAGATCGAAGCGCAGGCGGACATGACCTGGGTGGTAGTGAGCGACCCGATTCCGGGCGGCTCCACGATTTTGGGCGGGGGCTTGGGGCGGGATTCAGAACTCGCGACGAGGGGTGAACAGACAAAAGGCTGCTTCTGTGTGGCCTTCGTGGAACGGTCGTTCGAGGGGTATCGTGCCTATTATGAGTATGTGCCAAAGGGATCGTTTACCGTGGAATACACGGTTCGGTTGAACCAGAGTGGAACGTACCAGCTTCCGGCCACACGTGTGGAAGCGATGTATTCGCCCGAGATGTTCGGCGAGATTCCCAACGAGAAGATCGAGGTGGGGCTGTGAGACCGGTTGCGCTCGCGGCTGCCCTTGGCTGCCTGCTGCTGGGAGGCGCCGCGTTGCTCACAGCGGCTGCCAGAGACCCGGGCATTCCGATACCAGCGTTCCAAGGAATCATGCAGTCCTATCGCAGAACGGACGCGCTGCTGTTGGATCGCAGGGGGAGAGTGATCCAACAGGTCCGTGTCAGCCACACTGGGCGCCGAGTGGAGTGGGTGGCGCTGCGAGATGTCTCACCGGCCGCGCAGGTGGCGATCCTGCATGCCGAGGACCAACGGTTCTATGAACACCACGGAGTGGACTGGTGGGCAGTCGGCTCTGCACTCATAGGCGGGTTGTCCGGGAGGCCAGTCCGCGGGGCGAGCACCATCTCCATGCAGCTTGTCGCATTGCTTGATCAGGACCTGCAGGGGAAAGGTGGACGGAAGTCGCTTGGCGGCAAGTGGAAGCAGATGCGCACAGCCTTAGCTCTGGAAGCCGACTGGTCGAAGGCGGAAATCCTGGAAGCCTACCTCAATCTCGTCACCTTCCGGGGCGAGCTACAGGGCATCGCCTCAGCCTCCAGGGGCCTTTTCGGCAAGCAACCGCATGGGCTGACCAGCGTGGACGCCGTCATTCTGGCTGCTCTCTTGCGGGGACCCGGCGCGGCGCCGGGGCTGGTGGCGCGTCGGGCCTGTGCCCTGGCTGCAGCCTTGCGCTGGGACACGGCCTGCGAGGCCATCCGCGCAAAGGCGCGAGACGTTTTCCTCATACCTCCTGTCATCAAACTTCAGGAGACACTTGCGCCCCACGTCGCCGCTCAGCTTGTGCGAGAACCCGCGGACGTCGTCACGACCTTGGACGGCGAACTCCAACGTGTGGCGACCGAAATCCTCAGGCAGCGCTTGCTTGGAGTACGAGCGCAGAACGTGCGGGACGGTGCGGTCGTAGTGGTGGAGAACGCGACGGGAGAGGTCCTTGCGTACATCGGGAGCAGCGGGGATCTCTCCAGCACCCGGTTTGTGGATGGCGTCCGGGCACGGCGACAGGCCGGGTCCACCCTCAAGCCGGTGCTCTACGGCCTAGCCTTTGACCGGCGATTGCTGACGGCCGCTTCTGTCCTGGATGACAGTCCCCTAGAGGTGCCGGTCAACAACGGCGTCTATCGGCCGCAAAACTACGATTTGCAGTTCCACGGCGTGGTGACTGCGCGTACCGCGCTCGCCTCGTCGCTGAACATTCCTGCCGTGAGAACGCTGAGGCTCGTCGGGATCGAGGAATTTGTTCAGGGGCTCAGGCAGTTTGGATTCGAGGAACTTCAGGAATCCGGCGAGTTCTACGGCCCCTCATTGGCGTTAGGATCGGCAGACGTCAGCCTCTGGGAATTGGTGAGCGCGTACCGGACGCTGGCGAATGGCGGGATTCAGAGTGGGTTGAGGCTCGTACAGGACCGGCGAAATGCTGTGTCCACAAGCCGCGTCCTGTCGCAGGAGGCAGCGTTTCTCGTCTCGGATGTCCTGTCGGATCGGGAGGCGCGCAGCGACACTTTCGGCCTGGAGAGCGCGTTGGCGACACGCTACTGGAGCGCGGTCAAGACCGGAACGAGTAAGGATATGCGAGACAACTGGTGCATCGGCTATTCCCGCAGATACACCGTCGGGGTCTGGGTCGGAAACTTCTCCGGTGAGCCGATGTGGAACGTGAGCGGGATAACAGGCGCCGCTCCTATCTGGCTGGACATCATGAACTGGCTGCACCGAGACAAGCCCAGTGATCCCCCAACTCCAGTGGTCGGAGTGGTCGCCAGGCGGATAGAACTACCAAGTTATTGGTCCGCCAAGACGGAATGGTTTCTGTCTGGCACCGAGCCGAATGCGATAAGGCCGAATCTGCAGCAGGCCACACCGCGGATTCAGTACCCCGTATCAGGGACTGTGATCGCGCTAGATCCAGACATTCCAGTTGGTCAACAGCGGCTATTCTTCGACACGCATGACAGCGATCATCGTCTGCGGTGGCAGTTGGATGGAGAGGAAATCGGTCCCGCTGACTCGGTGCGGCTCTGGACCCCACGTCTTGGAACGTTTACGCTGTCGCTCCTCGATGAGAGCAACAGAGTGGTCGATTCTGTGCAGTTCCAGGTTAGAGGGGCCCACCTAGGCGGGCAAGCCGTCGTTACCGCGCTCCCCTAAGCCTTTACCCTAAACGTCGGCTCTCGGCGAACCCCGACCCCCCGCCCAACTGAATGGGCCCTAGGTCAAGTGCGTCCAGCTTGGTCATTGAATGGAATGTTTTGCGCGCCCGATTGACTGGTCTTCTTCTGAAGACGTAGGATGCGCTCACCTTCCGGATGCGGCCTTTTAGAGAGGTTGGGTTTGCAAACGATCAGGAGGTGACCAATGAAGACGAGGACGACGTTCGTGAGTACTGCGATCGTTCTCCTGACTGCGCTCGCCTTCGCCTGCCAGATAAGCCTGGCTTCGGCTGCCGAAGAGGCCAAG
>VBOF01000156.1 GCA_005877855.1 Nitrospirota bacterium
TCGAGCCGCCCCGTGGTGCTCTTGGAGTTCGTCTTACCGGCCAGGGTGCGCGGTAGCGCCAGCTCTTCCAGCAGTGGAACCAGGTAGACATGCCCTTTTTCCAGGACTGCGCCCCTGCGGAGATCCAACTCGTACATGACGAGGTCGGCCTGGAAGAGATCCTGCACCGTGAGCCGCTGGGCGATGGCCGACTGCTCCGGCAGAAAGCTGCTGAGCATCCGGTAGGCGGTGTCGCCGAGACGCAGGTCGAGACTGGCCGGCTGGTATTGCCGCTCCTCGATCGGGGACTTGGCCGCGATCGCGCCGTCGCGAACCAGTCGGCGGAGCTGCTGGGAGGCCAGCACACCCCGCGGGCGCGGACGGCGTTCCTGTCTGGGAGCCGAGGCGGGCACGTGCTAGGCCAGCATCGAGTCGGCCATCCGGCAACCGGTTGACGGAGCCGTGGCGGAGGAAGGCGCCGCCACCATCGGCAGCTCGCGCCGCTTGCCGTTGCCGCCCGGCTGGGGCGGCTGCGGGTAGATGTAGGTCTTCCCCTCGTAGTTGGTGAGGATGGCCTCCTCTGGCGTGAGGCTTACGAGGTAATCGGACGGCAGCAGAGGAATCTTCCCGCCGCCGCCCGGCGCGTCAATGACAAAGTGCGGCACGCCCATGCCGCTTGTGTGGCCCTGGAGCGCCTTGATGATCTCGAGGCCGGTCTCCACCGTGGTGCGGAGATGATTGGTCCCCCGGGTCAGGTCGGCCTGGTACAGGTAGTACGGCTTGACCCGAGCCAACAGCAGTTGGTGCACGAGGCGCATCATGACGGCGGGATCGTCGTTGACGCCCTTGAGCAGCACCGTCTGCGCGCCCAGCGGCACGCCCGCGTCCGCGAGCCGGCCGCACGCCGCCTTGACCTCCGGCGTCAGCTCGTCCGGGTGGTTGAAGTGGAGGTTCATGTAGAGCGGGTGGTACTGCTTGATCATCGCGCAGAGCTCCGGCGTGATCCGCTCGGGCAGGCTGCCCGGCACGCGCGTGCCGATCCGGATGATCTCGAGGTGCGGCACGGTCCTGAGCGCCTTGAGGATACGCTCCAGGAGATGATCCGGCAAGAGCAGCGGGTCGCCGCCGGAAAGGATGATGTCCCGCACTTCGGTGTGCGCCCGGAGGTATTCGATCACGCGCTCCAGTTCGCCTTGCTTGAGGAAGCCGGGCTTGCCCACCAGGCGCTTGCGCGTGCAGAAGCGACAGTAGATGGGGCACTGGTTGGTGACCATGAACAGGACGCGGTCGGGATAGCGGTGCACGAGGTGGGGCACGGGGCTGTCCAGTTCCTCGTGCAGCGGATCGTCCGCCGTGCTGTCGTCGGTCAGCTCTTCCGGTTCGGGGACCACCTGGCGCCAGAACGCGTCGCCCCGCTCCTTGATGAGCTGCATCCACATGGGCGTGATGCGCATCGGGTACTCCGCCACCACGTCGGCGATAGCGTCCGGGTCCACATCCAGGTGTTGGGCCAGCTCCTCGGGTTTGGTGATGCTCTTCGCCAAGGCCTGTCGCCAGGTTTCCATAAAGTGTCTACCTCTCAGGTTTTTCTATGAACGCGCGGCCTTCGAACCGTACGTGGTCTCCAAGTAGGACAGGATGTCGCGCGTCTCGCTCAGCACCTTGTCGCCGTCCTTGAGCACCGGCACGTAGTACTGGCCAGATACCTCGAAGACCTTCTTCCGGAGCGGCCGCAGGTCGGGCACGATGACGCTCTCGTACGGAACGCCCAGTTCCTCCAGCTTGTCGCGGACGATCAGGCATTCAGGACACCACTCCACGTGGTAGAACGTCAGCGCCATCGGTTAGCGTTCCGGCGCTGTCTCGGCGAGGGCGCAGGGTGCCATGACCGCTTCCCTCATGCCGTGGATCAGCTTCTTGTCCAGGGGGCAGACGGTCGCCAGGACGCCGCCCAGTTCCACGTGGTCGTTGGCGATGAAGTAGTACGGCGAGAGACGGACCCGTCCTGGCATGGGCACGATGTCATCCTTGGCGGGGTCGTGATAGCTCACAGCGACGTGCCGCCCCTTGCGGAATTCCTGGAGGATGTGCGGCACCCGAGGGAAGGAGGCCAGGGCTGCCTCCAGCGCGGCGGCCCATTCGGTCTGCGGCAGGTCGTGGCCCACGGACACGCCGCGGGAGCCCCATGCCAGTTCGGAGAAGCCCGAAGGCTTGATGACGAAGCGGCGGCCCTTCTGCCCGAGACCGGCTAAGACCTTCCAGTCAGAGACGCTGCGCCCGTCCGCCGTCAGGCCCGGAATGATGGCATGCGGCGGGACCGGCCGCGGGTCGAGGATCCACGTCTTCGGCATCCACCGATGGAGCAGCTCGTAAGTGTCGGTGCCGAGTTCATGGCTCCAGAAGGGTTCGAGCGCGGGGTGGTGCACCAACGCGAAGGCCATCTTTTCTTCGAGCCACGGCTTCATGGGAGGCGTCAACGCAACGCGGCCCTTCTTGGCGGCGTACATGATCAACTCGCTCTTCGGAATGTTTTTCAGGTCGAAGAGCTCGAAAAACCGGTACAGTGCCGTGATAGGCGTGGACCCCGCGAGGAACAATCCCTCTTCGGTGAAGACCACGTCGTCGGGCGACACGGTCTGCGCCGGTAGGCCGGCCTCCCGCAGACGGGCCGCGAGCCACAGCATCTCAGGCCGGTAGTCCTTGGACTCTTCAGAAACAACAATGGCAAGGTTGAGGGACGTTAGTGGGTACGGGAGGGGCGTCTGCGGGGCCCCCTCCCGTTGTGATGTCAAACTGCGGATCATGCCGGCGAAGCCGCTCACCATACCGTCGCGCCCGCCGATGATCGGCCAGCCGAGGTCGGCGTAGGCCTGGCCCATGCATCCGGTGAGCCCGATGCCGCCGGGGACGGAGTCCAGCTCGCTGATCATGAACCCGTCCTCCGTGAGGATCAGGTCCGGGCGGATGATGTCCGGCAGCGCGGCGTGGAAGCGGTTCATGCGCGCGTAGGCGATCAGGTCGGACGGCTTGCCCTGATCGAGATAGTCGGCCACCCACGTGGGCTGCGCGCCGCGGACGCTCTCGTAGTAGAGCCGGTTCAGAGCGCGCGTGAATCGAAGGAGGTGCGGCCCCAGCGACTGAATCGCGGACAGGTCGGCTGATGTGAGGAGAAACGGCGTCGGGGAGATGCGCCAAGTGGCGCCGTCGTGCAGGCCTGCCTCCATGAGACGAGTCCGGACGCGGCGACTGTGCTCGCGGGACGTTTCGGGGAGCAGGTCGGTCGGCGGGGAACCAGGCAGTGTGGGTACGCGCTCCATCACTACGGCGACGGGTGGTTAGACCGCCACGACTCGTGTGATTTCAGGAACACTGGCCTTCAGCCGGCGCTCGATGCCCATGGTCACGGTCATGCTGGAGGACGGGCATCCCGTGCATGTCCCTTTGAGAAGGACTTTGGCGGTGCCGTCAGGCGAAATCTCGAGCAGTTCGCAGTCGCCGCCGTCCATCTGGAGCGCGGGGCGGATTCCGTTGAGGGCATCCTGGACCCGCCGTATCAGCGATGTTGCGTCCACTCCCACCTTCCTTGAAAGGGATAGCGTCATCCTACCATGCCGGGGTATGCGGAACAAGGGGCGCGGGCTCTGCTGGTCGGGCCTGGAACCATGATGTACAATGATCTCCCGATGGAAGTCTCGAAACCAATCGGGCATTCCCGGACGCTGCCGATCGTCGTCGAGCAGATCGTGCCCAGCCGGGTCTGCTTCACCTGTGATGTCTGCTGCCGGTTTCCAGAGCGCGACAGTCCGCTGCGCCCCTATTTCACGCGAGAAGAAATTCAGGCGGCCATCGCACGCGGCATCTCGCCGGAAGCCTTTCCCGATCACAGAGGCTCAAAGGTCGCCGTCGTGCCCCATGGCGAGGGCTACCGGTGCCCCGCCTTTCAGCCGGAGACGGGCCAGTGCGGCCTCTACGAAGACCGTCCCCTGGATTGCCGGCTCTATCCCATCGCCGTGATGTGGGACCGGACCCGGACCGACGTGGTGATGGGCTGGGACAGCAAATGCCCCTTCATCCGCGACAACCGGGAATCCGCCGAGTCGCGGGCCTACGTGGAGCGGATCGCCGCCTTTCTTGAATCTCAAGAAATAGTTCAAGTCTTTATAGCCAACCTGCAGTTAATTGGCTCATTCCAGGACGACGTCATCGTGCTCAGACGGCTCGATCGGCTGACCCGCAGCTTGCACTCGGCGTGTCGACCACCCGCACGGTAGCGCTCGTGTCGGAGCCCTCCCTCCGCCCGCTCGCTCTCCAAGATCGAGCCCGCTTCGAAGCCCGTCTGGCTGAGCACGCGGTCACCGACGATCCGCTGGCCGCCTACTCCTTTCCCTTTCATTTCATCTGGCAGGGCCTGTTGCAGTACGAATGGACAGAGTTGGAGAGTCATCTCTGCCTGTTCGCCGGCAATTCAGAAGGCAGGTTCCTGGTGCTGCCGCCGATCGGGCATGATCCTTGTGGTCCGGCCATGGCCAAGGCCTTCGAGTTCCTGTCCAAACAGAATACAACGCCCGCTCTCACTCGCATCGAGAATGCGTCGGGGAGCATGGCCTCCTGGTGTCGGGAAAAAGGCTATCGCGTGGCACCCAAAGGGCCGGACTATGTGTATCGGCGGGCCGACCTCGTCGCGTTGCGTGGGGACCGCTACAAGAGCCAGCGCGTGGCCTACAACCATTGCGTCGCCCACGCGAAACTAATCTATCGCCCCTTTCGGCCTGACGACGTGGCTGCTTGCCTGGCCGTGTTCCAGCAATGGCAGCAGGGAGTAAGACACGATGGTTTTTCCGATCTGCCCATGCATCTTGCGAAGGACGCCGAGCACGCGCACCGTCAAGGCATAGTTCATGCTGCAGACTTGGGGCTCATCGGACGCGTCGTCGAGGTCGAAGGACGGATCGTGGCCTACACGTTCGGCTATCCACTGAACTCGACAACGTTCTGCATCTTGTTCGAGATCGCCGATCGCAACGTCAGGGGCCTGGGGGCGTATATCTTCCGCGAGTTCTGCCGCGAGCTGGAGTCCTACGAGCTGATCAACACGATGGATGATTCAGGATTGGAAGGCCTCCGCCACGCCAAGCTGGCTTACCACCCGCTCCGCCTCGTCGAGTCGTACATCGTTAGCCCAGCGTGAGGGAACTGGCTCGCCATCTTCAGCGTGCCTGTCCCCTTGCTATTCCAAATTTCTCCTGATAAATGGAGTCTGACCCCAATTCTTCCAATTCTTGATGGTTCAGGTTCTTGGTGTAATGTGAATAAGGAGAAGCTCGCATGGAGGAATATTCCCCAAAGAGGAGGCCGCCTTTCTGGAAACGGCGATTCTATGTCCATGAGCTCCAGAAGACACTTGCGATCTGGCTCGGCTTGGCTCTGGTTTCTTACTCATTGCTGGTTTTTGCCGTCGCGTTCTTGATCCCTTTCATCCTCCCAGCTATTGAAGGTCTCCCGTCTGTTTCTGTCGTAGAGCAGGCAGCGACCGCCCTTCAAGTGTTCGCCCTTGCCACGACGATCTGGCCGGCCCTCTTATTCATCGTCCCGGTGACAGCCTGTTGCAGCATCTTCGTGACCCACCGGCTCATGGGGCCGTTGGGCCGCATTGAAGGGGCCGCGAAGGAACTGATCCGTGGCAACCTGGACCTTCGCATCCGGCTCAGAAAAGGGGATGACCTACAGGCGCTTGCCGGCTTCATGAATGAAGCTGTCGACAATCTGGTCCAGGCGATCCGGGTGATCAAGGAGAGCGAGACCAGTGTGCGCGAAATCTTATCAGGGCTGGTGGACGAGGTGCAGAAACGGCCGTCGGGGAACGGCGAGATGCTGAACCGTCTGAATAAAGCCTTGAAGGACAGTCAACGGATCGAGCAGGTCCTCCAGAAGTTTCAGTTCTCCACACCCAGCCGATAACCACACCTGGGGCCGAGCGGGAGGCGCCGAATGGGACCCTGGCGGAGCGCAGCGCGACTTGCGGGTGAACTCATTGCTCTGCACAATGCAATGGGTCGAACGCGGAGCGCGAGCTGGTGACCCGTTGCATCCGAAGAGCAACAGGTGCCCCGGTAATTCGGCGACAGGCCCCGCGGCGGCCTAGTACCAGGGATCCCACCAGTACGGGGAGAAGGGTCGGTACGGGTAGCGGTAGAAGTAGGGGTAATAAGGGTAGGGCCACGGGCTGGCATACCGTTCTTGCGGCCAGATCTTCAGCGTGCGGATCTTCACCGTCGGATAGGTGTACTCGGCTTCGTCGAGGGGGAGCGTCTTGGCTCCCATGATCTCCGCGATCATGGATACGGCCGTGCCGGCCGGCAACGTGGCAGGATCGAGGAACCCTTCTTGGTAGGCCAGGAAACGGCCTTTGGATTGAGGCAGGGTCATGATCGGCGCGTCCGCCTTGTCTAAGGGCAGTTGGAGCACCTCGATCTGCGTAGCTTCCTTCAGCCGCTTCGCGCTGAGCACCTTGCCTCCGAGGACGACCACCCGTCCCCTGAATTTTTCCGATTCCGCTTTGAGGGCTTCGAAGGAAAGGTCCCGCGCAATCTGCGGCTCCATGTCCGTGGGCACCAACTGCGAGGAGACGCAGCCGGTGACCAAGAGCAGGACTGCAGCGAGCCCCCAGGATGGACTGCATGAGCGAAGAAGTTGTGGGAGGACCGCCATCTCCTATATTATAAGGCAACAAGCTTTTCGGTGTGGAGAAGCACGTGGCTAAAGGATTGGAGCAAGGGATCGAGCAGTACCGGGTGAAAACCGAGCCGTTTTACGTCGAGGTAAACGGCGAGACTGGGCTGTTCAAGGCGGCCGCCGCGGCGCGAATGCCGGTGATGTTGAAAGGCCCGACCGGCTGCGGGAAGACCCGGTTCGTCCAGTACATGGCGCACAAGCTCGGGCGTCCCTTGATCACCGTGGCCTGCCACGAGGACCTCACCGCCTCCGACTTGGTAGGGCGGTTCCTCCTCAAGGGCGATGAGACCGTCTGGGTGGACGGTCCTCTGACGCTAGGCGTCAAGCACGGCGCGATCGTGTACCTGGACGAGATCGTCGAAGCCCGCAAGGACACGACCGTGATCATCCATCCCCTGAGCGACGACCGGCGTCTGTTGCCGATCGAGAAGAAGGGACAGATGATCGAGGCGGTGGATGATTTCCTGCTGGTCATCTCGTACAACCCTGGCTACCAGAGCGTGCTGAAGGACCTCAAGCAGAGCACCAAGCAGCGCTTCATGGCGATCGAGTTCACGTATCCCCCGCGGGATCTGGAAGCCCGCATCATCGAGCGCGAAGCCGGTGTGAACAAGGAGATCGCGGTCGGCCTGGTCACGGTCGGGGAGAAGGTCCGCAACCTCAAAAACCATGGGTTGGAAGAAGGAGTCAGCACCAGACTGCTGATCTACGCGAGTCAGCTCATCAAGAGCGGGGTCAGACCCCAGGCGGCGTGCGAGGCAGCGATCATCCGGCCGATCACGGACGACGCCGACATGCAGCGCAGCCTGCGGGAGATCGTCACCGCGGTATTCTGAGGGAACACGATGCATACCAACGATCAGGAGAAAAAAACCAACAAAGCGGGAGGGGACCCCGCCCAAGGCGCTCCTCCCACGCCCACCGACACCTCATCAGAGAAGACTTCGCAGCCGGTCGATCCGGAAGAGGCGAAGCGCCGGGCCTATCGCAAGCTGAAACCGGTCGGGCCAATCATGAAGCCGTTGAGCGACGAAGAGGTCCAGCGGATGCTCTACGACCCTGAAGACAAGGAGCGAGAGCACCTGCTGGATGCGATGCCCAAGCCGGACACCGACGATCAGGACGGTTTCTGAGCGCCCGGCGCCGGTCTTCGCCGCACACCCATTCACGCATTTCCACATCCTCTCGAGACTCTGTCCACTGGACTCAGCCACCACGGCAATCGTCCTTTCCGAAGGAGCGTCGGCTATGAATGCGGAATGCGAATGATGGTGCTATAATCGCGCCGGTTTTGCGAGGCTGCGCATGAGTGCCGACTCTATCGTCAACAAGGTGACGGCGTTTCTGGAGGCTGATCTCGAGCGGATGGCAGCGGCCGAACTGGCCGGCCGGCTGGTAGGGATCGGGCACGCAGCGGCTGCGCTCGAGCTGCTCACTGAGCTACGGGAAGCGTCCCGCAAGGTGGCGTCCGTAGCCGTGGAGGCCTTGCCCGAGGTGGTGGCGCTCCTTCCGGGAGAGGCGGTCGCCACCTGGATTGATCTTGCCATCTCGCTGAACGAGCAGTCGGGCGCCGCCTCCATTAAATTCTGCAAAGAGAGTCCCGCTATCCTGCGCGCAATGGAAACCGTGGTCGCCGGACCGGCGCTCTCGATGGCGCTGGAACTGGCGGAACAGGACGCCAACGTGGCGCTGGAAGGCTTCCGTCAGGCGTCAGGGGTAGCGGCAGCCGCCGGCGTGGTGGCCCTGCCGCTGTGGGCACAGATCGGCGCGGACCTCGCCAAGTTGGATTATGTGCTGGGGATTGAATACCTCCGACGCGGCCCGGAGATCCTGAAGGTCCTGGCCCAGGAGGATCTCAAGGCCTGGGCATCGGTCAGCCTCAAACTCGTCACGCCCAACAGCTTGGGTAAGCCTGACTACATGGCGGCGCTGGCCTTTTTCCGGACGAGCCCCGCGTTGCTGGGGGACCTCGCCACGCCGGCGGTACGCCGCTTGGTGCTCGCGCTCGGCGGCGTGCTGGCCGACCACTCGCCCGAGCAGGCCATCGAGTTCCTGGGCGAAGCGCCCGGATGGCTGCGCCGTATCCGCGACCCGCAGTGGCAGGAGCGCGTGCTCCAGTACGGGACCCTGATTGCGGAGCGCGACGCGGCGGCGGCTATGGCCTACCTGCGTCGCGCGCCAGAGGTGATCGACCTGGCCGATCCGGACGCGCCCGCCCCCTCTCCCGCGCTGGTGGGTGCGGGAGGGGCGCCTCGGGTACCCGTTGCTCCTTCGAATGCAACGGGTGATGGGCCCCCTCTCGCGATGATAGACCGGTTCGACAAGTGGTACCGCGGCGGGATGGAGGTGCTCGCGTACAACCCCGACGCGGCGCGCGCCTACTTCGCGGTCGAGACCCGCAAGGCGCTGGACGCGCTCGAGGAGGCCGCCAGCGGCGTGGCCTTGCGCAGCGTGGCCCGTGTGCTCAAGCTCTTCGCGGAAGGATTGAGCGGGCATCCGGTGACGATCCGCCCGCTGGAGGAGGGTGAGGCACCCATACGGTCGAAGGCCTCTGCTGACGGGAGCACGATCTTCTTGCCCGCGCGGATGCGGCGCTACCCGACGAAAGAGGACAATCTACGCGTGTACAAGGTGCTGACCGCGCACGAGGCTGGCCACCTGGAATACGGCACGTACGACCTGCACCTCAACCGTCTAGCAGACCTGGCCGCCCAGGCCGGGGTCCGTTATGGCCGCGCCGCCGCTTCAGCGCTGGCTTCTCTTGAGGACCTCTTCCAACTGTATCCGCACCCGCTCTTGATCCGCGACCTCTGGATGATGGCGGAGGACGCGCGCATCGAAGCCTGTCTCAAGGCGGAGTACCCGGGTCTGCGGCGCGACATGGCCGCGGTGGCGCGGGAGGAGGTCGCCCGGCGATCCCTGACCCACGGCATGTCGGTCCGCGAGTTGGTCGTCGAGTTGTTGTTGCAGATGTCGGCCGGCGATCCTGACGAGGTCCGCGTCCCCGACGCGCTGGCGGACGTGGTAGAACGAGCCTGGGCGCTGCTGCAGGCGGTTGCCACCCCGCATGCGACGGCCGAGGATGTCGTCCGGGCGGTCCATCGTGCCTATGTGCTGATCGAAGAGCTCACCGCGAAGGATCTGCCGACGCCGCCTGACGGGGCTCCCGAAGATTTGGACCAGCCGCGCGAGCCGCGCGTCGGCGAGGAACAAGGCGGCGCTTATCGTCCTGTGATCCCCTTCATCCATCACGGGGTGATGGATGCCGCGAGGGTGCGGGAACCTGAAGGGGGTGTGGGCGACCAAGCGGCTGAGCCGAGCGCGCTTGCTCTGGAAGGCGCCCACGGCGAGCCATCCCTATCACTCCCAACGCCAGTGGAAGGACGTTCGTCATCGTCGCTGGCGGACGATGCGCGTGTGGTCTCGGAGGAGGGGACTGGCGCGGCTTCGGCCGCTCTGCCGGGCTTGCGCGCGTTTTTCTATGACGAATGGGATGGCCGGATCCAGGACTATCGGACGCGCTGGTGCCGGGTCGTCGAGCAGGCGGCTCCCGAAGGCACGGAGGACTTCATCGGGTTGGTCCGGAGCCGGTACGGGGGCGTGCTGAGCCTGATCCGCCGCTACTTCGAGGGGATCCGTCCGCCGGCGCTGAGGCAGATGCGCCGCCAGGCGGACGGTGAGGAAGTGGATATCGAGGCGGCGGTGGAGGCGCTGGTTGAGCGGAAGGCGCACGTCAGCGCGTCGGAGGGCGTGTACATCCGTCGGGATCGGCGTGACCGGGACGTGGCCGCGGCGTTTCTCGTGGACCTGAGCGGCTCCACCGGCCAGCAGATCGGGCCTGGCGGCGCGCGTATCATCGACGTCGAGAAGGAAGGCTTGGTGCTGCTGTGCGAGGCGCTGGAGGCGATCGGCGATCAGTACGCGGTGTACGGGTATTCCGGGCAGTCCCGCCATGACGTGCAGGTCCTGGTGTTGAAGGACTTCGACGAGCGGTACGGGCCGCAGGTGTGGCGGCGCATTGACGCGGTCGGGCCGTTGGTACAGAACCGGGACGGCGCGGCGATCCGGCACGCGCTGCATCGGCTGTCGGAGCGCGCCGCCAAGGTCAAGCTCCTCGTGGTGCTGAGCGACGGCCGCCCGCTGGACGACGCCTACCAGGAGGAATACGCCCTGGAAGACACCAAGGCGGCGCTGCGTGAGGCCAAGGCTCTGGGCGTGCATCCGTTCTGCATTACGGTGGATCGGGAGGCCCGCGGGTACCTGGCGCGGCTGTACGGCGAAGTCTGCTACCTCATCATTGATCGGGCCGAGAGCCTCCCCGAGCGCTTGCCGCGAATCTATAGGACGTTGACGACCTAAGAGAAAGTGGGGTCAGAGTCCATTTTTTTGGATAGACACATCGCCATTAGTCACACATAATCGCAGAGTTGGGTTGGGAGAGGCAAAAATGGACTCTGACCCCGCCACAGGCGAGCGAGAGGTCCCCAGGTGGCTCTACAAACTGTTCACCGGGCATGCCTACCCGTACGTGCGTCGCCAGGCGAAGTTCGCGAAGGCTGTCACGCCCGGAGAAGACCGGCCGGAGCCCACACCCAATGAGATCAAGGCCAAGTTCTGGGAAGTCTACCCTCAATGCCGGCTCAAGGTCCTGCAGGAGGTCAAGACCGGGATGATCGTCAGTTTCGTCGAGTTGGGGGAGTACGAGCCTGGCACCTACCAGGACCTGATTGAGAACCCGGAGGAGTTCCTGGCGACGCACTACGGAAAGAAAAAGATCAAGCTCAACTTCTATCTGGGCGAGAATTTCGTGTGCACGATCAACTTCAAGGTGGCCGGCTGGGCCTCGCACGAAGACGACGGACAATAGACGGAACTTAACCCCTCTCCCGGGGCACCCATTGCTCTTCCCGCTGCAATGGGTCATGGAGAGGGTTAGGGTGAGGGTACGGCGATGGCCCCTCACCCTCGCCCTCTCCCCAAAGGGGCGAGGGGAAAAGTAGGGAGCAACAAATGGGGCGCGAGAAGATCACAGTCATCGGCGCTGGCAATGTCGGGGGCACAACCGCGCAGCGCTTGGTG
>VBOF01000157.1 GCA_005877855.1 Nitrospirota bacterium
CAAAACTGGTACCAGGCTGCCTTCTCGAACTCGAGCTGAAATTCATCGTCCACCTTGGCCACCTTGTGATACATACCGGCAAATTTCAGGGACAACGGCACCGGCGGGATCCATTTGAGGAAATAGAACCCCACCAGTACCACGATCAGGACGATGGCCGGCAAGCTGGTCCAGACCACATTCTGTCGCGATGAGACCGGCTCCTGCTGCTGATAGATCAGCCGCACCACTTTGATCGTCACGGCCGCGCTCAACCCCGCGCCGATCAGGAACACAACCGTGTTCATGGCCCCGATCAGCACCGGCAGAAAGAACGTGAAGAAACTGAAGACAACGAGCGCGTAGAGGCTCACGAGCAGGCGCACGTTCGCGTTAGTAAGGCGGTCACGCAGGAATTCATTCCCCACCAGCAAGGCAATGAGCAGCGCAAAGAAGACCGCTGTCGTGGTCAGCGAGGCGCTCTGCGAATAGAAGATCGTGTAGGCGCTGAACAGGCCGCCCAGCAGGAACTGGATAGCATGCGGATAGTGTGGCTGCGCGCGGGCGATCAGCGACTTGACGTTCACCAACGACTTGACGTTCTCTGGGACGTCCGTCGCGTCAGGCGTGGCCCTGCCCAGATCGGCGCGCGTGGTCAGGACGATCAATGCGCCCAGCAGGCTCAAATAGAGGAGCATGATCAGGTTGTCCCGCAGGCGATCGATACGGGTCAACGTGACGCTGTCGAAGGTCACGCCGCCCAGGAAAAAAGCGACCGGCAGCAAAGGCTTGGTGATGGCAGTCCTGAGCATGGCGACGGTCACTCGAACTCGACGGGCGCGATGTTATAGGTGAGCTCCAGATCGAACTCCTCGATCAGCTCGTTCGCCGTCTCGTTGCCGAGAGCCGACCGGGTCTCCTTGATCACAAGGTCGATCATGGGTGCGGCCTGCTGACCGAACTGGTCAATCGCCGACTGGATCCGCTGCCGCGCTTCGTCTGCCGTCATGGGCTCCACCTCCAGAGGCGATCCGCGAGAGGAGAGGATAAGCGGACGCAGGTGCGCGGGTCAATCGACAACGTTTTGCTTCCAATGCCGGCAACGCCAGGGGTAAAGTAACACTGCCATGCTCGAGGACGAGTTTTACGACATCATCAAGAAGGCGCGCACCGGATTGGGGCTGGATCCCAATCAGGTTGCCAAGGACTCCGGTTTGAGCACGCCGGCGCTGCGGGAGCTTGAAGCGGGACAGCGCGCGCCGACCCGGGCGGAGGTCCATGCGCTCGCCGCGGCACTCCGCCTCGACGGCGCCAAGCTGGCCGCCATCGCCTGTGACGGGTGGCATCCACGCCATCCTATCGCGCACACGGTCCAGGACGTCATCACGATCCACGGCGACATCGGGGGCTATGCCGTGAAAGGGTATCTCTACCACGACCCGGCCACCCGTCATGCTGTCCTTATCGACACCGGCTACAACCCCGAGGCCGTCCTCCGCGCGATCGAGGAGCACCGGCTGACGCTCACTGCCATCTGCCTGACGCACGGCCATGCCGACCACGCAGGCGGGATCGACACGATCCTGGCGCGCCACCCAGCGCCCGTGTACATCGGGGAAGGGGACTGGGCCTTGCTGGGCTGGAAGCCGCCGACGGCCTTGCGCACGTTCGCGCGCGAGGGGGACACGCTTCAGGTGGGCGGGAAAGAGATCCGCTTGATGACCACCCCTGGCCATACGCCGGGTGGGGTGTGCTACCAGGCGGACGAGTACGTGTTCGTCGGCGACACGCTGTTCGCCGGCTCCATCGGGCGGGCTAACCCCTCCACGCTCTACCCGATCCACCTGGAGAGTGTCAGGAAACGCGTCCTGACGCTGCCCGAGACTCTCATTCTCTTTCCCGGCCACGGCCCCTCCACGACCGTGCGGGAAGAAAAGGAGCACAACCCCTTCGGCTAACCTCTCATACGACCAGGGGCGCATCAGCGGGTGGCGCCGAATGGGACCCTGGCGGAGCGCAGCGCGACTTGCTTGGTTCATGGCCGGCCAGCCGCGTCGTAGGTGCGACTTGCTTCGCTTCGCGGAGCACCCAAGATGCGCTGGCCGGCCGGGGGAGCGCGAGCACGTCAGGGTCCCATTCGGCGCCACCCGTCGGTTCTTGCCGACAGGACCCACTAGCGCCCGGCTAAGACCTCTATCATCTCGGCATGAATCAGCCCGTTGGTCGCGAGCGTTTCTGCACCGTCGCCCTTAAAGGGTTTGCCGGCGAAGTCTGTGATCCGCCCGCCGGCCTCGGACACGATCACGCTGCCAGCCGCCACGTCCCACGGGGCCAGCTTAAGCTCCCAGAATCCGTCGGCGCGGCCGGCGGCCACATAGCAGAGGTCCAGGGCGGCCGAGCCGGTCCGCCGGAGCCCCTGGGATGCCAGGACGAACCGCTCAAAGTGTTCCAGATTGCGCTGGCGGTTCTTACGGTCGTAGGCGAAGCCCGTCACCAGGAGCGCCTTGTTGAGCGTCGGGACCGACGACACGTGAATCCGCTGCCCGTTGAGGCACGCGCCCTTGCCCGCTTCGGCTTCGAAGAGCTCACGCCGGAGCGGGTCGTACACCACGCCGAGCACGATGCGTCCCTCCACCTCGAGGCCGATCGAGACGCAGAACGCGGGAAACCCGTGCGTGAAGTTCGTCGTCCCATCCAGGGGGTCCACGATCCACCGGTAAGGCGAATCCTCGCCGTGGCCTCTGCCGCCCTCTTCGGCGAGAATCCGGTGGTCCGGAAAGGCGGCCGTCAGGATGTCCACGATCGCCTGCTCGGCGCGACGATCCACGTCGGTCACCATGTTGGTGATCGCCCCTTGTTTGTAGTCCACGCGATAGGTGGCGCCGCAGGCATCCGCGATGGTCTTGCCCGCCTGCTGTGCCGCCGCCACCGCCACCGTTCTGAAATCTTGCATGTGTTCTTTACCTATTCTCTGTATACTCGCACTATATCATAGGGCGCACGCAGCTTGAGGCATGACCGACCTTCAGGGGAGGGACTTTCACCATGAACGCCATATCACGCAGACGATTTCTCAAACTGGCAGGAGCAGCCGGCGGTGCGCTGGCCTTTAGCGATCTGGCCGACCAGATGATGGGGTTCACCAGATGGACCCGTTCAGCATACGCGGCCGAGCCCATCAAAGTCGGCATCATCGATCCATTGTCGAGCCCTTACAAGACTTCCTCGATCCACGACGTGCACGGCGCGACGGTGGCTCTCGATATGTACAACAAGCGTGGCGGGGTGCTTGGGCGTCAGGTCGCCATCATCGAGGCCGACGACGCCTCGAACGTGCAGACCGCTGTCAGGGCAGCGAACAAGCTGATCAAGGACGACCGCGTGGACTTCCTGATGGGAACTTTCAACGGAGACGTGGCCCTCGCCGTCAGCGAGGTGGCCAAGCAAGAAAATAAATTATTCATGGCCACCTGCCCCCACATCATGGAACTCACGGGACCACGGTGTAACTCCCACACATTTGTGTTCATGCCCAACGCCCGCATGCTGTCCGAAGCCGTGACGCCGCATATCATCAAGGCCTTCGGGAACCGCTGGTACATGGTCACGGCGGACACCGTGGACGGCAAGTCGGCCCTGCTGGCCATGACCGAGACGCTCAAGACCAACGGCGGCGAGGTGGTCGGCGTCGTGACGACGCCATTCGGGACGACCGACTTTACCGCGGCCCTCACCGAGGCCAAAGGGACGAAGCCAAGCGCCATCGTCCTGAATCTCTACGGCTGGGACTTGGTCAACGCGCTGAAAGCCTACACCAAGCTGGAGCTGGCCAAGGAGAAGATCGGCGTAGGCGGCATGATCGGGGGCGAGCAGATCGGCCGCCCGCTGGGCTACGCGAACAACGCCGGTGTCTGGGGTTTGATCTGGGACCCGAAGATCAACACGGAAAGCTCGCGCCGCTTCATTCAGGGCGTGATCGACAAGTACAACCATACGCCCACGTCGCGCTGCTACCTCGGCTATGCAGCCATGATGCAAATCCTGGAAGCAGTGCGCCGGGCCGGCACGACCGACACGGCCGCCGTGATCAAATCGCTGGAAGGGCACGAGTTCGACGGCCTGAAGGAAGGACGGTCCTACTTCCGGGCCTGGGACCACCAGCATGTGCAGGACGTGCTGGTCGGGCAGGCCTACGGCAAGGAGCTCGGCCTTGGCCATTACCAGATCCTGGCTACGGTGCCGGGCGACGCCGTGGCGGGCAGCCGCGACCAGAACGCCTGCCACCTCTGACAGTGGGCGGAGTCGGGCGATTCACTCGCCCAGGGCTGTCGTGGTACAGTGGGGAACGATGCGGATCATCGCTCCCATATTGTCGCTCACGGTCCTCGCGGCCACCGTGGCCCTCGCCGACCCTTACGGACCTCCGAATGCGGTCACTGACATGGCCCCCTTTTGCGCCACGTGCCACGCGTCCACCAGTCCGGCCCAGTTGCTCGACCTTCCCGCCGAGGCCGCGGCCGCAGAGACCACCGAAGGCAAGCACTTCGGCCGGATCAGAACGGACCCCGTGTACAGGGACCTGAGCCCCGCCGATCGGGAGCGGTTGATCGCCGCCATCAAGTGGGTGGACGAGCAGGCGTCGGTCACGATCCAGGTGCCGTCTCAGGCCAGGCGCAGTAGCCGGATTGAAGTGACGGTGGTCACCCGCGGGGGCGCGGGCCCCGTGGTGGGCGTGTCCCTGGTGGACAGCGCGATCCGTTACCAGGCCCGGCCGATCAGCGCGAGCGGCTTCAAGGTCGTCGGTCCCGCTTTGGTGGTGGGGCCGAACGGGAAACCGCAGGCGCAGTGGGCCGAGCGCCGGCTCAGGGGATCGGACATGGGACTCAACACCGTCATGATCACAGGCATCGCGGGGGACCAGGCGACACAGCGGGTTGACGAGACCCACTCCACGTGGGTGCTCAGGACCCCGCCGGAGCCAGGCGCCTACTCGGTGGCGGCGGCCTTCTACTACGGAACGGAAAAGGGCCGCCCACTGGGGACGGTGGTACGCAACGGCCGCGCAGAGCCCCGTGGCGGGCCAGGCGGCGCAAGCGGACGGATCATGTTTTCGGACGTGGTCAAGATTAACGTGAAATAAGTAGGGGCGGTTCGCGAACTGCCCTTGCCATTCCTGAACGCCTATGCCATTGCGAGCCGCCACCCTGCCGTACCGCAAGCCGGAACTCGGCAAGCACTACTGGATCAAGGACAACATCCTGCCGGACGCGTTTCCGGTCGTCGAGCGCTGCCTGAACAAGACGGAGTGGACCATGGGCGCGCCATGGCGTCCCGAGCCCTGGCCCGGCATGCGCGCGCCCGACGCGCTGCTTCCTGAAGAGCTGGTCGTTGTCGAAGATTGGGTGAAATCCCAGATCGGCGTCAAGGCGTTGCGACCGCAAGGCGCGCCGGTGAACGGAGTCTCCGGCCATAATTACGTGCAGATCGTGGGCGGCGGCGAGGCCGTGGCCCGCCCGCACGTGGATTCCAGCAAGCTCTGCGACTACGCCGGCGTGCTCTACCTGCACCCCTACCCGCCGACCAAGCACGCGGGGACATCCTTCTTCAGGCTGCGGCTCCCCGACGGGACCCTGGGCGGGAACATCTGCCCCCCGCCCTACGAAAGCCTGGCGCAAATCCCCGGCTTCGAGCAGGGGTCCGACCTGACGATGTGGGAGGAAGACATCGAGGTGCCGTACGTGTTCAACCGAATGCTCGTGTACAAGTCCGACATCGTGCACTCGGCCACCGCGTACTTCGGCTGGGACCACGAACTGGGCTCGAAGCGGATCGCGGTGGTCTTCTTCTGGAGGACCGCGTCGTGATGATTGACCTGCGCAGTGACACGGTGACCAAGCCCTCGCCCGCCATGCGTGAGGCGATGGTGCACGCGGATGTCGGCGACGACGTCTTCGGTGAGGACCCGACCGTCAACCGGCTGCAGGAGGTGGCGGCCCGCCTGCTCGGGAAAGAAGCGGCGCTGTTCGTCCCCTCCGGCACCATGGGCAACCAGCTGTCGGTCCGCCTGCATACGAAGCCGGGCGATGAGATCATCGTCGAGGCTGGCGCGCACGTGGTGCGCTACGAGAGCGGCGCGGCGGCGGGCCTCTCCGGCGTCCAGACCCGCTGGCTCCCCGGCACACGCGGAATCTTAGAGGTCGACGAGATCGAAGCGGCCATCCGCCCGCCCGACTATCACAACCCGCCGACGACCCTGATCTGCCTGGAGAACACCCACAACCGCGGCGGCGGGACGATCTATCCCCTCGCCACGATCAAGGCGATCCGGAAAGTGGCCGAGGCCCGGGGCATCGCCATGCACCTGGACGGAGCCCGGTTGTTCAACGCGGTCGTAGCGACCGCCATCCCCGCAGCCGAATACGCTCGGCACTTCGAGACGGTGACATTCTGCCTGTCCAAGGGACTCGGGGCTCCGGTCGGCTCGCTGATCTGCGCGGACCAGGAGCGCGTGGTGAAGCTACGCCGTCTGCGGAAAATGTTCGGGGGTGGGATGCGGCAGGCCGGCATCATCGCGGCGGCTGGGCTCTACGCGCTCGAGCACAACATCGCCCGCTTGGCCGAGGACCACGCTCACGCGAAGCGGCTCGCGGCGACGCTGGCGGCGCTGCCGGGCGTTCGGATCAACCCGGCGCACGTCGAAACCAACATCGCCGTCTTCGATATCAGCGAGACACGCCGCACGGCCGAGGAGGTGCTGGCGCTGCTCAAGGCCGAAGGGCTGCTGCTCGTGCCCTTCAGCGCGACCACGCTCCGCGCGGTGACCCACCTGGATGTCTCACGGGACCAGATCGAGCAGGCCTGCGCCATCCTGAAAAAAGTCTTCACTGCCTGAACGCCGCTTACCGCCTGAGCGGCTTACTTGCAGCACCGGCCCTCCATGTTCTCGGCCTTCCATGTTTCATAATAGCGCTCAGTCTTACAGTCTGATTGGCCCAGCACGATGACCGTCAAGATGCCGGTTGCGCCATAGTCCGCCGCGTCACCGGGCGCGTCCTTGACCACCTCAGTCCCCGTCCATTCCCAGCTCCCGATCATGTTCTTGATCGGAAGTCTTCCCTCTTTCGCCTGCTCGCAGGCCGCCTTCCATTCTGCAGCGTCGCAGCGACGCTTGCCGGAGATGGAACAGGCTTTCTCGGCCTTGCGATAGTCTGCGGTGAACGTCTGATCCACCTCGATGCAGAAGCCGCCTCGCTCCGCCCCGACTCCGACCATTCCCTCCGGACAATTCGTCGGCGCGCTCGTGGAGATCACTTTTGGGCCGCTCTCCCTTCGCGTGGGCGCACTCCCGCCGATCTGAAACTCGGTCACGTTGAACTTGGCCGTGGTGCTTCCGATCGGGGTCATCACCTCCATCACGATCTCGCCGGGTGGCACGCTCCCGGAGATGGTGAGTGGGATTTCCACTGACTTGGCCTTACCGGCATAGGGTTTCACGTCGATACCGGGAACGTTGAATTTCACGGTCGTCCCGACGAGGTTCTCCCCTTTCAACTTGAGTACCGTGGACGCACCGGCGGGAATCGCGTCGGGCGAGACCTCGGTGATCCGGGGCTGCATCTTTTCACGGGTCCCGCGCGTCACCGAGATGGTGATATCCGTACCGGGCCTGCTTTCGAACATGGAGACGATGCCGTCGTCGTCGATCGTGTAGATGACCACCCCAGCTTCATCGGTGAAACGCTGAAAGGCGGTCACGGACGGAACAGCCACCCACGCCTGCGTCAGCACAATGACCGCCAGGAAAACCTTCCGCTGAGGTCGCATCGATGGCGCCGCCGTTCACGCCCGCACGTAGATGGGGTTGGAGAAGATCCAGGGAAGCCAGCGGTCCACAACCCACAGCGACACTTCGATCCTATAGACCCCCGGCCGGTCCACCGGATGGAGAAGCTCGCGCCCCTCTTGTCGGCGGATCGGGACCCCGTCGCGCAGGAGCTCCACGCTGCCAGGTACCGGACATTGCGCCGCCAGGACGAGTCCGTCCTGGAGCAGAACCTCATCGCCCATCAGGGCGACCACCGGTCCTCTCTCCCTGACATGAGCCGCGAACCGAAAGCCGGCCGCGTCCGCCATGAGATTGAACGAAACAAAACAGCGTCCCGCGCGAAGCGCGCTCATCAGGTCGTCGGTCGTCAACAGGGGCGCGACGGGCCGGAAACTCTCCGCGATCCCCAGCGGGGCCACGATATGCGTGTTCACGGCTCTGAAGGTCAGCAGATACGGGTCAGCCTGCCGACCAACCACATTCAGATTCTGGTGCGCATCGTTGCCCGCCAGACCGATGTACCGCCGCACCTTCGTGAAGCGGTCCCACTCGACAAGATTCCAATTGGACCGCTCGACGATGAGCGGCAGGAGGATCTCATCCTGATAATACCCGCCGTAGTCCATGAGGAAGCTTAGGAGAAAGCGGGGAACGTCCACAAGACGGTCTCGGACCGTATCGGCGAGATCGCAAATTTCGAGCCCATCGGCGTACCGGAAGTAGCTCCGGTTCATCAGACCGCGTGGATGCGCGATGATGGCCAGAGCGCCTTGAGACCGGATCACCTTAAAGAGCGTGTCCACGTCCCATTGCCCGTTGGGGGCCGGGACGAGCGGAGCGCCAAGCCCAATAGCCAGCACGCTGGCGCACCGGCGAGTCAATGCACCCTGTCGCGTGCATCCCAGAGCGATCTCGACCCCGCGCACCACCAACAGCGAGCCCCGGCGGCCGTCCAGGCCCTCCGTGAAGATCCGGGGCGTGTAGTGATCGGTCGTGACCAGAAAGTCGAGCTTGGCGAAACTGGCGGCCTCTAGGATCTCCTCGACGGTGCCGGTGCTGTCATGCGACAGCGCGGTGTGGGCATGAACGACTCCGCGGAACTCCCGGTATCCTTCGAGCGGCGGCGGCGCGATCCGCTGGCTCCGCAACGCTTGGAGCGCTTCGCTGATCGCCCCGACGGAAGGCTTCGCTGAGCACCCGCCGACGGCCGGAATGAAAGCGCCCAGCCCGGCCGTGAGCGCAGCCTGGACGAATCGACGGCGGGTCCACACGGGACAAGACGCTACCAGATCAGGCCGCTCTGTTACAATACCGTCGCCATGGCCACGACGCCTTCTCTGCCTCCTAGCGAGCTCCGTGCCCGCCTGGAGGCGGATTTCCGGCAACGCGTGACGCTGCTGTATCGTTCCTTGCAGATCACGCCACCCTACCACAGCGTGGAGAAGGCCGTCCTGGCTCTGCGCGATAGGCTCTCGGCCCTGTCTGAGCCTACCCTGCGCACGACAGCCACCGACCCGGCTTCCCAGAACGCCCTCTTCACGCAGGTCTTCATCGACTCCGGTCTGGCGAAAAAGAACCGGGGCATCATCAGCAAGCTGTTGGCGGACCGTCCCGAGCTCCTCGCTCCAGAGTGCCAGCCCTTCACAGACGCATTCAAAGCGCCGCCTTGAACTCTTCGAATACCGCCATCAACCGCTTGTCCTCCAGCCGATAGGCGGCGACCACAACCACGAGGCCAAACAGGCACACCAGCAGTCCCAGCCCGCTCAAGGCGACGCCCAGAAAGGCGCCGCCGGCCGAAGAGAGCCCGCCGGCGAAGGCAAACGCCACGAGATAGACCAGCGTCCCGCCTGCGACCGTGAGGAACCAGGCTCCGGTCAATAGGGCCGACGACCACGGCATCCGCTTCGTCAGCGTCACCGGTGCGCGTTCGTCCAAGGCCGCGTAATGCACGAACCCGTTCAGCGGCCAAGCCGTGCGGACAGCGATCCCGAACTGCTTGCGGTCGGGCAGGAGCTGGACGGCGCGGTGCTCCGCAACGAGCCGCGCCCACCCGCGTGGCAATTGCAGCAGGCCCTCGGCATCAAAGCGGTCGCGCCGCACCACCAACGGCTCCTCGCGCCGTCCGACCACCACCCCGTAGCGAACGGAGGTGGGTGACCTGCGGTTGAACGCCATCCAGTCCGCCACGATCAAGCCAAGGATCAGCACCGCGCCGAGAAGAAAGGCCGCATGCATGAGTCGAGAGGGTAGCATAACCCTCTTGCATCGGTCATCAGATGAGTATAGAAATGGGGCTTAATGATCGAGCACGATGGCGGACTTCGCGTGCAGGGAATGGCCCTGTGGCTGGACGCCACTCGGTCCCGCGATCGGTGCTTCGTCTCGCACGCTCACAGCGACCACGCCATCCGGCATCGCCGGATCATCGCCTCGCCACAGACCGCCCGGCTCTACGAACATCGCCTGGGCCGCACCCTCGCGGAGACGCACGCGTTCCACGCCCCGTTCGAAGTGGACGGCGCGCGCTGCTGGCTCCTGCCGGCCGGGCACATCCTGGGCTCCTCGCAGATCCTCATTGAGCACAAGGGCCGTCGGATCGTGTACACGGGCGATTGCCGGATGCGGGAAGGCCTCACGGCGGAGCCGATCACCGTGGAGCCCTGCGACATCCTCGTGATGGAGTGTACGTTTGGGCGCCCGCATTACGTGTTTCCAGAGCCGGCCGAGGTAGCGCGGCGGCTCTGCCGCTTCATCGAGGGGACCTGGAACGAGGGGCTGACCCCGGTGCTGCTGGCCTACGCGCTGGGCAAGGGGCAGGAGGCCATGAAGCTCCTGGGCGACCGCGGGTACAGCTGCGCGGTGGCCGAGCCAGTCTTTCGCATCGCGCGCATCTACGAAGAATACGGCGTGCGGTTCGGCCGCTACGAGCTCCTGGACCCGACGCTCGGGGCGGAGGGCGTGCGCGGCCAAGTGGTCATCCTTCCGCCGCACCTGCGGCGCTCCCAGATCCTCGAAGACATCGGCCCCTGCCGCACGGCCATGCTGACCGGCTGGGCGATGGACCGCAACTGCCGCTTTCGCTACCGGGTGGACGAGGCCATTCCGCTCTCGGACCACGCCGACTTTCAGGAGCTCCTCGCGCTCGTCCGCCAAGCCGCTCCGAAGAAGGTCTACACCGTACATGGATTCACTGAATTCGCCAAGCATCTGCGCCTCCTGGGATACGATGCCGACCATCTCGGCCCATAACACCTTGACAAGCTTTCCCTGTTTGGCTAGAGTGGGGCCGTTTTGCCCTACGTAAGCGTCCGTTCGAGCCGCGAATCCCTGGCACACGGAAGCGTCGGCCTGTAACACGAGCGATCGGACCAAGAAGTTCGCTGAGTAGAGCTTCGAGGTGTTATGGACACGGCGAAAGTCGAACGGGTCTACACCAGCTACGCGAGAGTCTACGACCACATCTTCGGCAAGATCTTCCATGACGGGCGCGAGCATGCGGTCCGCCTCCTGAACCTCTCCCCGGGCGAGCGCGTGCTGGAAGTGGGCGTGGGCACAGGCCTGGCCCTGCCGTGCTACCCGCGAACCTGCGAGGTGGTCGGGATCGACCTCTCGGCTGGCATGCTGGCCAGGTGCCAGCTACGGGTCCGGGAACTCGGGCTTGCGCATG
>VBOF01000158.1 GCA_005877855.1 Nitrospirota bacterium
GGCCCGTCACCCTCGACGCGCACGCGCGGATTCTCCAGATCAAGGACAATCCGCCGCTGGCAGAGCCGCGGACCGCGCACGCGGCCTGCATGTTCGCCGGGATTCAGGTAATGGAGCAGGCGGTCCTCGACGCCATCCCTCCAGGTCCCGGCTCGATCATTGACGTGTATGGAAACCTCCTCCGCCAGGGACAACCGCTCCACGGTTACCGAATGAGCGGGTTCTGGTCGGACATCGGCACCCAGGAACGGTACGCGCAGGTGCAACGCGACGTCACGGAAGGTCAGATTTCCCTAGGGTGGCGACAGGGATAGAGAGGGAAAGGCTACGCTTTAAGAGCCGCCAATCGCTTCGTGAGAAGGGCACGCTGGCTATCAGTTGGCGCGTCGGGACCTTTCTTCTTGGGACCGTACTCGGTCAGGCACCGCTCAACGGCGCTACGGGCCTCGTCCTTCTGACCGGCCTTCTGCAGAAGCACGCTCAAACGGATGAAAGCCGGCACAACGAGATGCAAATCCCGGTCCTCACCCGCATGGTCGATGATTGCGCGGTAGTGCTCGATGGCAGCACTGGGATTGGACTCCTCGGAGCGTAGCGCCTCCAGCATGCGCAATGATAGGCGGTCGGCGGAGATGCCCGCGCGTGCCGTGCTCGCCTTCTCCAGCAGCGCTTTGAGCTCGCCATCGACAACCCACATCGTGCCACCTTCCTGCTTCAATCGCACCAGCAGTTGCCCGGCTTCCGTCCACCCCCCATACAGCCCCACCAGGACATAGAGGCAGTTTGGGTTGTTCTGGCAGGACCTCTGAAGAGGCGAAAACTTGTTAGACATGACGACACCCGGGCTATAGGCGAAGTTGTTGGCCGCGCGGCAGGCGATGCAGGAATCGGGTGGCGTCGCAAAGAGGAAGACCCGGACGCCGGATCGTTCCCAAAAATCCTTGGTCTGGATGCGGCCGGCCTTGACCAGCATGTCATGGAACTTCCAGATCAGGGTGAGGCCCAGAATCGCGAGGAGATAGGGCAAGACATCAGGTAATTCAATGGAGCTCGGCAAAATGGAAGCCAGCACGTTGAACGGACCGTTCAAGGCCTCTCCTCGCTGGAAAGTGGACTGGCCCTCTTTCCTTAGGCATTTTGTACCACGTCGTCGCGGAAAAAGAAAGAGGAAGAAACCGGAAAACCTTACGCCGCCAGGGCGGGGGTAAAGAACCGGAGGCGGAGCGCGTTGGTGACGACGCTGACAGAGGAAGCGCCCATCGCGGCCGCCGCGAGGATCGGGTTCAGCCAGCCGAGCGCCGCGACCGGAATCAGGAGAACGTTGTAGATGAAGGCTGCGAGGAGGTTCTGCTTAATGTTACGCATAGTGGCCCGGCTCAGTTGAATCGCCGTCGCCACACCGCGCAGATCGCCGCCGATCAGCGTGACGTCCGCCGCCTCCATGGCCACGTCCGTCCCGGCGCCGATCGCGATCCCCACGTCGGCCTGCGCAAGCGCTGGGGCGTCGTTCACGCCGTCGCCCACCATGGCCACCCGCCGGCCCTCTCCCTGCAGGCGCTTCACCTCGAGGGCCTTCGCCTCCGGTAAGACCTCGGCCAGGACGCGCTCAATGCCCGGGCGTGCTCCCTCACGGTGTCGGCCACCGCGATGATGCCGACCACAGTGCCGCCCACGGCCACGAACATGGGCGTCAGGCCGGCCTCAGCCAGTCGCGCAGCCTCCGCCTCCAAACTGCCGACCTTGAGGCCGTCCACTTCCATCAATCGAAGGTTGCCGACGCGCACGGGCTGGCCCTGCACCGTGGCACGAATACCGTGCCCCGGGACGGCCGTGAATTCGTTCAGCGGCTCCAGCGCAATACGCAACTCGCGGGCCCTCTTCACGATCGCCTCCCCGATCGGATGCTCCGAGCCCTGCTCGGCCGATGCGGCGAACTGCAAGAATTGTTCGCGCGACCATCCCGCCTGGCTCACGACGATCTCCTTGACCGCCACCTCACCCTTCGTCAGCGTACCAGTCTTGTCCAGCACGACAGTCGTCAGCGCCCGCGCCTGCTCCAAGGCCGCTCCGCTCCGAATCAGGATCCCGAGCTCCGCGCCACGCCCGATCCCCACCATAATAGAGGTCGGGGTCGCCAGTCCCAGCGCGCATGGGCAGGCGATGATCAGCACGGCGACGAAGTTGAGCAGCGCCTTGGTGAAGGCCGGCTCCGGGCCAAATGCCAGCCAGAGACCGAACGTCAGGACAGCCACCGCGATGACGACCGGCACGAAGACCGCGGCCACCTGGTCCGCAAGCCGCGCGATGGGCGGCTTCGAGCCCTGCGCCTCCTCCACCAGCCGCACGATCCGGGCAAGCGCGGTGTCCGCGCCCACCTGCGTCGCCTTAAAGCGAAAATATCCGGTCTTGTTCAGCGTGGCGCCGATGACCTGATCGCCGGGCCCCTTGTCCACCGGCATGGACTCGCCGGTCAGCATGGATTCATCCAGCGACGACGTGCCTTCCAAAATCACGCCGTCCACCGGCACCTTCTCGCCGGGGCGGACCACTACGACATCGCCGACTTTGACGTCCTCGACGGGAATGTCCAGCTCGCGGCCGTCGCGGATCACACGTGCCTGCCTAGCCTGGAGGCCGATGAGTCGGGTCAAGGCCTCGGAAGTCCGTCCCTTGGCTCGGGCTTCGAGGACGCGGCCCAGGAGAATCAGCGTGATGATCGCCGCGGAGGAGTCAAAATAGACCTGCGGCGTTGCGCCTCCGGCCGTGAAGATACCGGGCGCCACGGTGGCCGCCACGCTGTAGCCGTATGCCGCCGACGTACCGAGCGCAATCAAGGTGTTCATGTCGGTGGTTCCGTGCCGGGCCATCGCCCAGGCGCCTTTATAGAACTGCCAGCCGGCCCAGAACTGCACCGGCGTCGTCAGCAGCAACTGCAGCCAGAAGGAAGCCGATTGCGAGACGGGCAGGCCGAGGTGCTCCGACATGCCCAGGAGCATGACCGGCACGCTCAGCGCCGCGGCCACCCAGAACCGGCGCTTCAGCGCCCCATACGCAGCCTCTTTCCGTTCCTGTCGCTCCTCCATACCTATCCCTCTCCCCTGGAGGGAGAGGGTGGGGGTGAGGGGGACTTCTGCTGGCACCACCGGGGTGTAGCCGAGGCCGCGGATCGTCTCCGCGATCGCCGTGGGATCAGTGACCCCAGGCTGGTACTCGACAGTCGCCTGCTCGGTGGCCAGGTTGACGGCGGCGCGGGAGACCCCCGGGACCGCACTCAAGCCGTGCTCGATCTTGGCGACGCACGATGCGCAAGACATGCCTTCGATGGCGACCGTGAGGGTGACGGGCTTGGCTCCCCCCGCAGTCATCGCTCCGCCCTGGTGGGGGACGCCCACTTCTGTCCCTCTCCCCTGGAGGGAGAGGGTAGGGGTGAGGGGGATCTTCGACTCTGCGGGCTTCGCCTTTGGAGGCGTCATTGTCACCATCTGCACTGGCGCATGGCCCATGCCTCGAGATCCGCCTGTGAGCACCGCCTCCGGGTCTTTCTCGAAGGTCCGTTTGCACCCCGGGGCGCAGAAATAGTACGTGGTGCCGTTATGGACCGCCGTGGCCGGCGCCGTCTTCTCGTCCACGGTCATCCCGCAGACCGGATCAATCGCCATACTGCAAGACTATATGGCGGAGGAGGAGAGTTTCAAGGGATGTCAGGTGACCGCCGTTTCAGTAAATCCAAATTGCGCTGAGCAATGGGATTATCTTTAGCAGCGGCATAAGCTTCGCGGGCCTCTTTCGGAAATCCAGCGTGAAACAAGGCTGTCCCTAAGTTGCCATAGATCTTGCTTTTTAGGTCAGCAGTCAGGTAGGGGTCTTGTACTTCCTCTGCCTTCTTCGCAGCCTTCTTGAGGATCGCCGCCGCCTCTTCGAACCGCTTTTCGTTGAGAAGAATCAAACCCAGCCTGTTGAGGGTTCTTGGGTCCATTTCACGCTCGTCGAGGACAGCCGCGGATTTATAAAGGACCCGCGCCGCGGCGGTGTTTTGCTCTTTGTCTTCAAGAACCCGACCAAATCGTTTTGCAGCCACAGGGGAGGCCTCCCCCGACGATGGCGCGACGGCCTCAAGGTTGAGCAATGCCACCTTTTTCTTATCCTCTTGAGAAAACGATGCGGGCGACACGCCGGACGGCGTCGGCGAGATCAAGAGGCGTTGTGCGACGAACTGTTGATGGAGTACGGGATCCGATGCCACATACGCACCAATCGCAACAGCTTGGTCGCGTTGAATCAACAGCTTGACCTCCTGTTCGAAGAAATCCATCACCTTGGAATCCGATAACAGTTCACCGTGCCCGGCATCGAGTTGGTAAATATGCCCGGTGTCGATCTCGCGATACTTCTGATTGGTGGCACTCTCCCTGGGAACACGACCGTCGCCGCCGACGAGGCTTTCCTTGCGAATGATCCCCAGGGAGCCTTTGTCGGTATCGAGGATGAACCGCATCGCAAGTTTCAGCCTGCTCGAGAAAAGGTAGTAAATCGAGTCCTTGCCCTGCTGCCTATTGAATGACGCATTGAACTGTTTCGCCTTGGTTAGCGCATCAGCGACTTTCTCCATGTAATGCTGCAGGCGCTCTTCATCCGTTGAGCCTGGCATTTTCGTTTCTCTCGCATACTCGATGAATTGCTGCTTGAAGCGGCGCTTCCAGAAGTCCAGAAGGAGCAAGTCCTGGCCCTCAGGTCCCGGATCATCTTCGAAGTACGCACAGCTGTTCTCCTTCCACAACAGTTCAAATGCGCTGGGAAAGGTGAAAAAGGACCCATGCGCTTTGCCAAATATCACGCCATAGGCGGCGTGCTCAAATCCGGAAGCTCCATCGTAGGGTTTGTACCCCTCAATGAGCAGGCGCACAATCTCACAGGTTCCACCCAACGGAGAGCCCAGCGTCACGAGCGTTAACAGCGTAAACGGACGGGGATTGTTCGGGTCACGGACTCGGTTCTTCCAGTGCCAGAACATAAGCCCCCCCATGCTATGGGCGAGCACAACAACCTTCTTTCCCTTCAGATCATTTTGAGCGAAGCGCTCGAAGTCGTCCGCCACCTCGTTGAGGTCCCGTCTCCAGTCATAAGGGAAAGTCTTGGGCTCCTTCCCTCCCAGAGCTTTACTGAGATTATCCAGGCCCTTGCCGTATATGTCCTCCTTTTTCCACACGCGACGAAATAGCCCGTCTCGCACCTGGAACGTCTCGAGCATGGAGACCTTCGCTCGTTGTGCGGAATTCAGCACGAGTTTATCGGCCTGGATCAGGCTCTCACCCCAGATAAAACCGCCAATCTCCAACCTTGAGCCCAGGAAGCCGGGGATAAACAGCACCTCATACACTCTATCGAGTTCGAGGAGCCGCTGACGAAGCGCAGGATTCGTCTGGGCGGCATCCCTAGCCCACTGAATGACTTGATCGGGTGTCTCCGGATACTCATCGGCACGGACCGTGGGTGCCAAGGCGGCAAAGAGCATGATCGCTATCACAGTACTTCTGCAGACCGGATCAATAGGCATTACACCCTCCCGCCCCGGCCGCGCCAAGACGCGTCCATTACCCGATGAGGCAAGACTATAGGGTGAAGGAGGGGAGTTTCAAGACCGGTGACTCCTCAGGCGGGACCGCCAGAGTGTCAGACGAAGAAGCTTGGCGGTAAATTGCTAGACCATGAACGAGTTGTTGAACAGGACGTGCGACTGCGCTGCCTTGTGCACCGTAGAGACGAGCTTTACTGACTCCACCGGCTTGATCAGATACTCCATCACACCCTGTTTGAACATAGCCGCGGCATTGGAAATATCGGGTTTTCCGGTCAGGACGATCACGGGAACCGACGGAAACTGCGAGCGAAAGTACGCAATGGCCTCCATGCCGTTAACCTTGGGCATATAGAGATCACAGATGATGGCGTCCACCAGCAGGGCATTCCCGTCGGCCTTTATGGCGGCGATCCCCTTTTCTCCGTCTTCGGCCTCGACCACGTCATAGCCTGCCTTGGTCAGAAGCAAACTGACTGACTTCCGGACAACCGCCTCGTCATCGACGACCAGCACCCTTCCCAGTCCCATGGCACCCTCCTTTGAAAAAGCTCGTGTTGATGCTCTCACCTCTCCTCGCAAACAGGGCTCTTACAGCTCACGCGTTGCTCGACCGCCCTCCTGACCACCATCCGAAGTTCCTCCTGCAGCACTGGCTTGACCAGGAAATCGACAACGCCTCGCCGCATCAATGATACGGCCAGCTCGACGTCCGGGTGGGCCGTCAGGGCCACGACCGGGGTCGCAGGGTACTTCCTTCTGAAGAAAGTGATCGTCTCGACTCCGTCCCCTGGAGTCATCCGGATGTCGCACAGTACGACATCGATCGCGAGAGGATGGTGCACGTCCTGCGCCAATTTGATCGCCTGCTCGCCACTTTCCGCCTCCACCACCTCATAGCCGGTATGAGCCAGGGTCGTGCTGATGGACTTCCGTTCAGCCGCTACATCAGCCACGACCAGAATACGGCCCTGCCTCCTGTTCCCTGTGGCAGACGTCTGCGATCCCATCGCGAACCTCCTTTGTGTGGCGTTGAACAGGAAATCGGACAGTGAAGGTGGTCCCTTTCCCCTCCTCGCTCTCCACGTTGATCGTCCCGCCGTATTTCGTCACGATCTGGTACACGATGCTCAGGCCCAGCCCCGTTCCGTTTCCCGGCCCCTTCGTCGTGAAGAACGGGTCGTAGATCTTGTGCAGCACCGACTTGGGGATTCCGCAGCCGGTATCCGAGATCGCGGCGATCACGTCCTCGCCACAGACGCGGGTGGCCAGGCTCAAGCGCCCCTTGCCTTCCATCGCCTGCACGGCGTTGCTGAGCAAGTTGACGAGCACCTGGTCGATCTCGACCCGGCGGGCCCAGAACCGCGGCACGTCCTGAAACTGCGTGACGACCTCGACCTGCCCAAAATGAGGGCACCGCCGGACCATCTTGACCGCCTCACCCAGCCGCTCGCACAGGTCGATGGCAGCCATTTCTTCGTGTCCGTTCGGCCGGGCGTAACAGGCAAAGTCGCGCACGACCGTGGCGATGTGCTTCGAGTAGCTGACGATGTCCCTGGCGTACTCCCTGACCTTCGCCTGGTCGTCTTCGCCCTGGATGAGCTCGGCCATGGCCAGGATGCCCTGAGCGGGATTGTTGACCTCATGCGCCATGCCAGTGACCAGGGTGCCAAGGCTGGCGAGCTTCTCAGTCTGTATGAGCTGTTCCTGGGCTTGTTTGCGCTCCGTGATGTCGCGGATGATGCCGCTGTAGAAGACCCTGTCCTTCGACTTCCACGTGGCCAGGGATAGCTCCAGCGGAAATTCGCTCCCGTCTTTCCTCAACCCGTAGAGCTCGATCGTCTTCCCGATCAAACGGGAGCGTCCGTTGGAGCGGAGCCGCTCGATTCCCTGCTGGTGCGCCTCCCGATAGCGGGCCGGCATAAGGAGGGTGAGCGGCTTGCCCTCGACCTCTTCCACCGAATAGCCAAACAGCCGGCACGCGGCCCCGTTCCACGAAATGATACGGTCCCGGTGATCCGCCAAGACGATGGCGTCGGCCGCCGACTCCACCACGGACCGGAACCGCTCTTCGTTCTCCCGCAGCGCCTCTTGCGCCCTCTCGCACTCGATGATTGTGCGCGACATCATGGCGACGTGACGCCGCAGCTCCAATTGCGAGACCACTTGGCGGCTCAAGGCCCGCAAGGCGTCCCGCTGCTCGATGCTCAGGTCGCGGGGCACATGGTCAATGACGCAGAGCGTCCCCAGGACATACCACTCGGGGGTCACTAAGGGCGCGGCGGCGTAGAACCGGATCTTGGGGTCTGAAGTCACCAGCGGATTCGTCGCGAACCGTTCGTCGGCCAACGCGTCCCGCACCACGAACAGGTTGGTCTGCATGAGCGCGTGCGCGCAGAATGCGATGTCGCGGGACGTTTCCGTGGCCCTCAGCCCCACCTTGGATTTGAACCACTGCCGGTTCTCATCAATAAGACTGATGACCGCGATGGGGGTTCCGCAGATTTGTGCGGCGAGCCTCGTAAGATCGTCGAAGGGCTCTTCGGGAGCGGTATCGAGAATGGCATAGCGGCGCAGGGCGTCCAGCCTCGCCGTTTCATTCTCTGGCAGTTGCGCTTTAATCACAGATCCCCTCCTCGTCAGTGGGAAATTCCTGGGATGGCCTAAGGCAACGGCCATGCCACCATAAAGGGAAGAGGCGTGCCGGACACTGGGTCGATGAATCTGCCAGGATTACAATGAAATTCGGATCAGCACTTCTGGAGGGCACGGAAAAACAATGAAAAGCCTACATGGGCGAGCGTATCGAGGTAGATACTTCGTTTATCTGATCCCATACAGTGTCACATTGGGGAAGGGGAAAAGAATCAACGCGGGGGAGACGGTGCGATCGGTACGGTGAAGTAAAACCGGCTACCCTGGCCGGGAGTGCTTTCCACCCAAATCTGGCCTCCGTGCAGCTTGACCAGGCTCTTGGCGATGGCCAGTCCCAGGCCCCATCTCGGATCGTCCGGGGAGCCAAATTCTCCTCGGTAGAACTTCTCGAACACCTTGTCGAGTTCGTGGGGCGGGATCCCGCACCCCGTATCAATCACCCCGATCGTCAGGAATCCGTCGGCCCGCACCTGGGATTCGACCCGCACCTCGCCGCCCGCCGGTGTAAATTTAATCGCGTTCTGGACCAGGTTCGTCAGCACCTGATGCAGCTTGTCATGATCGCATCGGATCACCGGCAGCTCATCGGGCTGGTGCATCCGCAAGGTGAGCCCCTTCTGCTGGGCCATGACCTGGAACCCTTCCACAACCTCACTGACGAACTCGTGCATGCGCACGTTTCCAAGGTTCAGGTCGACCTTGCCAGCTTCGATCCTGGAGAGGTCCAACAGCTCGTTGATCATCCGCGTGAGTCGCTCGACATTGGATTTGACCCGGTTCAGGTAATAGGACTGCCGCTCGGTGAGGGCCCCAGTCAGTCCATCGAGAATGTTATCCACATAGCCCTTGATCGAGGTCATCGGCGTTCGGAGCTCGTGCGACACGGTCGAGACGAAATCCGACTTGAGCTTGTCCAGCTCCTGGAGCCTCCGGTTGGCTTCCAGGAGAAGCTGCGTCCGGTGCTGGACCCGCTGCTCCAGCGTCTGCGCGAGGTGTTCGAGCTGTTGATAGGCCCTGGCGTTGTCGAACGCCACCGCGACGGCGCTGGCGATGGTGACCAGCAGATCCAGGTCCTCCTGCGTGCACCGCTGGGCACCCCTGGCCGCGCCGATATAGCCCAGGATGTGCTCTTTGCTTTTCAGCGGGGCGCAGACAATGGAGATGACGCCCGCCGCTCGGATCGGTTTGAGGTTGAAGGGCGTCAGCCGTAGAGCGGCGGTGTCGATGTCCTCGATAAGGACCGGCCGGCCATGAATCAGCAATTCCGCCAGGAGACTGCCGTCGTCCTGGACCGAAACCTCGACTTTGCGCCACTCGCGATCCACTTCCTCGGGCACGCCGGCCAGACGCGAGCCGTAGACAACGCGTCGGTCGCTGTCGTAGAGGACCAGACGCGCGTTCTTAAATCCCACGTTCTGGATCAGCAGCCGCAGCACTGTCGCGAGGAGTTTGTCAATTTCCAGGGTCGTGGCGACCGCCATGCTGATCTTGTTCAAAGCGGCCAATTCCCTGACCTGCTTCGTGATGGTCTGGATATGAGATGAGATGGCCAGGTCTCGTTCTTTCAACGACTCGGTCATGTGGGTGAAGGCTTCGGTCAACTGTCCTACTTCATCGTGTGTTGTCGGCGTGACTGAAACCGTGAGGTCCCCTTCCGCAACCCGGCTCGCCCCTCCGGCCAGGCATTTCAGCGGCGTGATAATGCGACGGGCGAGAACGATCGTCACCGCGATTCCGCAAAGAATAATGACCACGGTTATGAGGGCAGTCTTCAAGATGAGGGCATTCAAGGAGCTGTCCATCACTTCGGCTCGTTGCTGGATGAAATACACACCCAGGGCCGAGCAAATCACCACGATGATCAGGCTAACGAACCCGATGAGTTTTGTCCTTAGGCTGATGAAGCGGCGCGCCGGGCGACCGCCGCTCTGGCCATTCCTGATGGTCATGGGCGCATTATCCGTTCAATAGAGTTCGTCCGCATTATTCAGCGCTCCCGAAGGCGACATCGCGGCCTTGAAGCCGGCCACGGCCTGGTTGTATGCGGCGAGGTGATCCGATTCGAGGATCGCGCCTTCGGCTGCGGCGACGCGGACGACTGCATTGCCGACGCGCTCCTGGATCCGGCTGGCAAGCCCGGGGTGCCAATGACTCGCCGCCACGATCGCCCGGCCCAGGTCTTTCTGACGACGGCTCCTGGGAGCTTCCTGCATTCTGCGCTCCGTCGCCTCTGCGATACGCATGATCCTATTGTTATAGCCACCCTTAGGCTCTACCGCCGATAGAATGCCGGTCCGCATGCCCCGCGCTGTGCAGTCCGCAATAAGGCGCCCCAGCAAGCAGTTGAATCTGTCGCGCCAGACTACCGGGTCTCTTCATCCGTAATGAGGTAGACATTCCCAGATGCTTGTGTAATAGGCACCTCATGGAGTTTAGCGATATTGACATCTTAATCTTTCAAAATCTCCAGTTCTGGTACTGCAGTTTGGGACTCAGCCGCCCTGGCCAAATCAGGTGGCAAGAGACGGGCCATAAGAAGAGTAAATAACAGTAGCGGTGGCCGATTTTTTAATCGGGCTCCCTGCCGACCTCAATTACTTGATATCCATCTGCTTGATCAGCCGCGCAAGGTACGTCCGCTGGAGGCCGAGCCGTTCGGCGGCCTTGGTCTGGTTCCCGCCGGCGAGAGCCAATGCGCGTCGGATGATTTCCCGCTTGTGGCGCTCGACTGCTTCATGAAAAGGACGATTCATCAGTTCTGATTGCTCAGGCGTGATATCCATCGGCTGCAGGGAGAAATCCTCTGGCGCGAGCATCTCGCCGGTTTTCAATACCACAGCCCGTTCGATGGCGTTCTGCAGTTCCCGCACGTTCCCCGGCCAGGAATAGGCGGTCAGCATCTTCATCGCCTGGGACGAGATCCGGATCCCAGGCTTCTTCGCCTCACGGCAGTATTTCTTGAGGAAGAACTCGGCGAGCTGGGGGATTTCCTCCGTCCGTTCCCGCAACGGGGGCACCGTAAGCGTGACCACGTTGAGCCTGAAGAAGAGGTCCTCCCGGAAGGTCCCGGCTTTGACGGCCTGCAGGAGATCCCGATTGGTCGCCGCAATCACCCGGACGTCCACCTTGATCGCACGCGTGCCGCCCACGCGATCGAACTCCCGGTTCTGGAGAAACCGCAGGAGCTTGGCCTGAAGCCCTGGCTTCATGTCGCCGATCTCGTCCAGGAAGACTGTCCCGCCGTCGGCGACCTCGACCTTGCCGCGTTTCTGGGCGGACGCCCCGGTGAAGGCGCCTTTCTCATGGCCGAACAGTTCCGATTCCAGGAGTTCCTCCGACAGGGCCACACAGTTCACGGGCATGAACAGTCGGCTGTGACGGGCGCCCCAGTTGTGAATCGACCGGGCAAGGAGGTCCTTGCCGGTTCCACTATCGCCGAGGAGGAGCACCGTGGAGTCGCTCTGCGCCACTTTCTTGGCGCTCTCAATGACCGCATTCATCTTGGGGCTGGCGGCCACGAGCGTATCGAACCGGCTCTCCAGTTCGGACCGAAGGGCCGTTACCTCGCGCTTGAGTGCTCCCCGCTCCAGCGTTTTGCCGATCACGAGGTTGAGATATTCGTTGTCGAACGGTTTCGTGACGAAATCGGTGGCGCCTTCCTTCATCGCCTCGACCGCCCGCTGGATGGTGCCATAGGCGGTCATCACGACCACGGGCAGCTCCGGCAAATCCTTGTGCACCCGCTTGAGGACTTCTATCCCGTTGAGCTTCGGCAGCTCGATGTCGAGGAACATCAGGCTTGGCGCGGCTTGCTGGAGGGTATCCAGAGCAGCCTGGCCGTCAGCGGCCGTCATGACTTCGTGCCCCATCGCCTGAAGCCGGTCGCGCAGGATGGTGGCAACATCGGGATCGTCTTCCACCACCAGGATCAAGCTCCCCATTGCCTCACCCGTCCTTCGTCCTCGCTTACGCGGCCGGCCCGAAACACTGCTCCACCACCTGCTTGAGCTGTGGCGCATCAAACGGCTTGAGCAGGTAAGCCTGGGCGCCCTCGGCGACAGCCTGAGTGGCCTGTTGCTGCACCGACAGAGCCGTGACCACCACCACCGGCAGGTCTGGATGGCTCATGCGGGTCCGCCGCACCACCTCAAGACCGCCAATCTCAGGCATCAGCATATCAAGCAGCATGCCATCGAACCCGCCACGCTGCACCGCATTCAGAGCATCGCGTCCATCAGTGGCCGCCTCCACCACGTACCCGAATGAGCTCATGCGATCCAACAGAACCTGGCGGATGTCCGGATCGTCGTCCACAACGAGAATTCGTTTAGTTCTCCCGCTCACGACGTGGCTCCCTACGAGCAGGTGGAGCATAGGGGGTGCCGTAAAAAGTTGAAGGCGCAAACCTTCGTCTCCCCCTTGACGCTCAGGAGACGATTGGGTTGCACCTTCAACTTGCAAGCCCTTGATCTTGCCCGCTAAGGCGTCATGATCCGAAGCCTGTCTTGTCGCTCTTACCAGGTTCTCTCAAGAACCCTCCGGCTTTATTGCCAAGGTCCAGGTTCTGTATCTATTTCGATTCATGCTGTATCTTTTCAGATTCTTTCGCGCAACTTCATAGCGAATGACCAAAAGCGAGGGGGCAACAGTGTTGCAAGACCGTCAAATGATGTCAAGCATTTCATGGCTTGTCGGTTTGCCCTCCCGCTAGCAGCTTTATCGCAATGGATACTCATAGGCACGATTTCCGATACTGCGCGGATCGTTGGCCCCTGATCAGAATAACCTGCGGAACTCTCGCCTGACAGACGCAACTGCTCAAGATCGCGTGACAATTCTGCTAGGCAACACTACCAAGCCGGAATGGCACAACGGTTGCTCTCCATACCGCGTGAGACAACAAGCTGAATGGAATGAACTCAAAGAGCATCGAAGGGGGGTGAGGACAATGGCGTGGGGAATCTTCATGACGTTCATAACGCTGGAAGCAACTTCACAGGCTGTTTCCGAGGATCTGGTTCGGGAGGAATCGGCTCACGAAAAACTAGACCTACCGAAGGCCGCGTAGGTGCGATGCGAAATCTTGCACGACGTTCCGGCAGGTTATGAGAACACACGCAAGGAGGACACCATGCCATTCGGGTTACATACCAAAGATACGCCCGGCAAGGGCCGAATCCTGATCGTGGACGATGAGGAGTCTATCAGAAAGGCGCTCCGCGTGACCTTGAGCAAGGCAGGCTACGACGTCGTCGAAGCCCAGGACGGGGAAAAGGGCATCGAAGCAATCGGCGCGGACGACAACCCGTTGATGGTGGACGTCATCATCTGCGACATCCGCATGCCCAAACTGCTCAAGCAGGGGGTCGTGGACTACATGGAGAAGCCGGCGGACAAAGACGCGCTGATCGCGGCTGTGGAGAGGGCCATGGCGTGCCGGACCGCCCTCGTGACGGACCACTGACCGTCGTTGCGAGCCCCCGCTGTCATTGCGAGCGCAGCGAAGCAATCTCGTCTTAGATTGCTTCGTCGCTGTGCTCCTGGCAATGACAAACAGGCTGACGTGGTCAGCTTCGCTAATGACTGCAGAGGACCTAGAACCGGTGGGTCACGCTGAGCACCAGCACCTGCGCCATCGTCGAGAAGGACCCAAAAGCCTGAGGGCCGCCGGTCGCGCCGGTCAAAGTTGGGTCAATGCTGGAGGCATTGATCGCCCGTTTTTCATAGAACCCCAACAGATAGGCGATATCCACGCTGGTGGCTCCCCATCTGTACCCCGCACCCCCCGTCAGCGCATACAGATCGGCGTTCGGAATCGTCGGATCAAAGGTGTTGTCCGGGATCGGCGTTTGGTCGTAGAAGAACCCGCCCCGCAGGGCCAGACGGTCAGTCGCTGCGTATTCCGCCCCGAGGCGGAAGACATAGGAGTTCTTCCAGTTCCGGAGACCACGTTGATTCAGATTGGATTGAGGCACCATCGACCCGGCGGTCGTCTCGAAATCTTTCGGGATTGACCCGACCGTTTTCCAGCCTTCCCATTCGATGTCCGCGTTGATCGTCCAGCGTGGAATCGCTTTTGTTGAGACCCCGAGGATGAGCTGAGGCGGGAATTTAATACTGGTGTGGAACCCCGTGTTGGCAAAAGGCCCAGTAGGAGGGGCGGCCGGCCCTGTGAAGTCGGCATCACCGTTGAACTTGGCTTGTAGCTCGCTCCTGAACTGAAGGCCCACCGAAGTGGAAATCTCCTTCAGGTGATAGAGGAGTCCGACGTTCCACCCGATGGGATGCGCCTCGAGGTCGTGCACCCGGACTTTGGATTCGGGTATCCCTAGCGCAGGAACGGCAAACTTCTGTTCAAACTCGGCCCCGGCGTCCGCGATCCGGATTCCTGCAGCAACCGAAAATCCGGGTGTCACCTGGTATGCCACGGTGGGATTATAGACGGTGACCCGGAGGCGTGCGTTGGTGGTGTCGAAGCGGCCCTGCCAGTTGTCCGGCCAATCCACGACGATGCCGAACGGCGTGTAATCGGGAACTGGTCTTCAAGTTTCGTGTTCTCGCCCGTCGTCGAACTGCGGAAGGTGGAATCCAGTTTCACGATCGAGGTACCGATCATGAACTGCGTGCCCGGCAGTTGAGTGATCCCGGCCGGGTTGTAGAAGATGGCGGACGGGTCGTTGGCCTCGCCGGCAAAGGCGTTGGCCTTTCCGCTCGCCGCCGCGCCATGTTCGGTAAAAGAGAAGCCTCCGGCGTAAGCCTCCCCACAAAATACAGCGAGCATGATGAAAGTGAATACGGCAATGAGTCGTATCATCGGCGCCTCCGGCAGCTTGCAGGCAAAAAGTCGGGTTACTATGCCCGCGTAGCTTATTAATGTCAACTTTCAGGCGCAGTCTGACCCTTGTCCATCGCGTGAATGACCAGCCCGGTGAGGAGCTTTGGGTAGAAATAGGTGGACTTGTGGGGCATGCGGTCGCCAACCCGCGCGACGTCCTTGACCTCGGTGACCTTAGGAGGATTCAGCAGAAACGCGAGCTCGCCGTCGCCACGCGCCACTGCGGCCATGGCGTCCTCTTCGTCCTTGATATAGATCAGGCGTTCCTCGTCCTGCGGCGTCAACCGTAGCGCCCCGCGAAAGACCAAGTGCTGGAGAATGGACACGTCCAACCGTTCGCGGGTGGACGGACCCAGAAGGGCCAGACCGGCCGGATTGAGCGTGAGCAGCTCATAGCGGCGCTCTCCACAGACGACCAGCCCCATCACGTGCGCATCCGTCGCCTGTGCCGCATGCATCGCGTTGAGGAACTTCGCGCGGACCGCGAGCTCCGTTTCTTTGGTAAAGGAGTACGCCGCCAGCGTGAAGGTCTGGGCCAGGCGCTGTCGGATTTCGGCTGGCGTGCACGGCAGCGGCGCCGGCAGGACGCGGTGCGTCGCGAGGATCGTCAGGCCCGGATCATCCAGGTTCGAGAAGTACATGAGGACCCAGTCCGACGGCAGCGTGCTCGACTCGCCATGCACCTTCCGCTGCGCGTTCCGGTAGCGAAGTGCCGACTCGTAGCGATGGTGGCCATCCGCGATGAAGAGTGGGAGAGGCTTCATCGCCGTCAGAACCCGCTCAATCGACGCCGGGTCGGTCACAGTCCACAGCCGATGATGGCCCCCGTCGCTGTCCGTGACGGCGATGCGCGGGGGGCCTCCGTCCACCCCTTCCAGGGTCCGGATGATGTCTCCCGCCGGATCGGAGTAGAGCGAGAAGACCGGGCTGAAGTTGCTGCGACACGTTTCCAGGAGTTGATAGCGGTCATCCTTCGCCGCGGCGCGGGTGTTCTCGTGGGGGAAGATACGGCCGGTGCCGAATTCCTCCAGCTTGACCAGAGAGAGAAAGCCGCGCATCGTCCGCACAGCACCAGAGCGCAGCCG
>VBOF01000215.1 GCA_005877855.1 Nitrospirota bacterium
GATCAGGGAGTTGGCCACGTTGTTGCCGTCGCCGACGTAGGCGATTTTGATCCCTTTCAAGCGCCGTGTCTTCTCGCGGATCGTGAACAGGTCCGAGAGCACCCGGCAGGGATGGTGCAAGTCCGTCAGCCCGTTGATCACGGGGATGGTGGCGTTGCGCGCCCACTCCTCGACGGCGTGGTGCTCGTAGGCCCGGATCACCAGCCCATCCAGATAGCGGGACAGGACCCGGGCGGTGTCGGCCACGGTCTCCCCGCGCCGCATCTGGATGTCGGCGACCGACAGGAAGAGAGACTGCCCGCCGAGCTGGTTCATGCCGGTCTCGAACGAGACGCGGGTGCGCGTGGACGGCTTCTCGAAGAAGAGCCCGAGCGTCTTGCCGCTCAGCCGCTGCGTGGCCAGCGCCCGCCGGCGCATGGCCTTTAAGGCCGCGGCCTCCCGGAAGATTGAGAGGATCTCATCGCGGGTCAGGTCGTGGACCGCCAGCAAATGGACCGGCGCAGCAGTCATCGGCGAGCCTCGATCACGTCGCCGAGCGTGGTGACGACGCGGTCGATCTCGGCATGCGTCACGATCAACGGCGGGACAAACCGCAGCTTGCGCTCGCTCGTGGCATTGATGAGGATGCCCCGCTTGCGGAGATCGTGAACGAGCTCACGGGCATCCACGGTCACCTCGACGCCGATCATCAGGCCTAGACCCTGGACATCGGTGATCGCCTGGCATCGCCCCTGGAGATCCTTCAAACCCTTCATGAAATACTCACCCATTTGCGTGCAGTGCCCCAGGATGTCCTTGTCCTCGAGGATCACTTCCAGGACCGCCACGGCGGCGGCACAGGCCAGAGGGTTGCCGCCCAAAGTCGAACCGTGGCTGCCCGGCGTGAAGACTGTGGCCACCTCATCAGTCGCCAGGCAGGCGCCAATCGGCATCCCGCACCCCAACCCTTTCGCCAGCGTCATGATGTCAGGGGCGGTCCCAAAGTGCTCGTAGGCGAACAAGCGCCCGGTGCGGCCGATGCCGGTCTGGACCTCATCGAAGATCAACAGCGCGCCACGCTCCCTAGTGACGTCCCGGCATGCCTTGAGAAACGCCGGGGCGGCGACACGCACGCCTCCTTCGCCCTGCACCGGCTCGACCAACACCGCCGCGGTCTTGGCCGACACCGCCGACGCCAATGCATCGACATCGTTGAACGGCACGTGCCGGAAGCCCTCGGGCAAAGGCTCGAAGCCCTGCTGCACCTTCTCCTGACCGGTGGCCGTCAGCGTGGCGAGCGTGCGCCCATGGAAGGAGTTCAGCATCGAGACGATCTCGAAGCGGCCAGCGCCGTCTTTTGCATGCGCCCACCGTCGCGCCAGTTTGATCGCGGCTTCGTTGGCCTCCGCCCCGCTGTTGCAGAAGAAAACCTTGTCAGCGAATGAGTGGTCGACAAGGATCCGCGCCAGTTTGATCTGGGGCTCGGTATAGAACAGATTCGAGGTATGGACCAGCCGCAGGGCCTGCTGTTGCAGCGCCAGCGTGACTTTCGGATGGCAGTGGCCGAGGACGTTCACGGCAACGCCAGCCAGAAAGTCCAGGTACTCGCGTCCCTCGACGTCGAACACACGCGTCCCCTGCCCTCTGGCGAGCGCCAGGGGATACCGGGTGTACGTGTCCATCAGGTACTTTTGAGCGCCCTGCATCAACTCTTCAGTGAGCATCTTGAGTCCTGGAATACTAAATGCGTGACCGTATCACAAAGCGCCCGGTTGATGCAATCAACGTCTTGAGAAAACAAGGGCTTCCGCGATCTTCGCAGGTTCGAGACGGCAGGTAAGACAAGGGCCCACAACCGGCCGGTCATGGACCATTGCTTCGGTGAAGTCTTTAGCCGTTCTTGAAAGCTTCTTTCAGCAGGGGCTCGAGCTCCCCTTTCTTTTCCATCGGCTCCAGAACGTCGGTGTCCCCGTAGAACCGCCCGTTGATGAAGACCTTGGGCAGCGTCGGCCAGTTGGTCATCTTCGTCAGGGCCTCCCGCTTGGCCGGATTGGGCAGGACGTCGATGATCTCGTAGGGATACCCGTACCTGTCGAAAAATTGCATCGTCTCGCGGGTGAACCCGCACATCGGCATCGCTTTGGTGCCCTTGCCGTAAATGAGAATCTTGTGCTTTTTGATCTCTTCCTCAATCTCCTGCATGATGGGGTCAGCCATAACTCGCTCCTTCCCTATGATCCGTCCGTCGTCTCGGCTTTGATTTCTACCGCATGAATGCGCCCGTCCTTCATCGGCTCATCCAAGGCGTTGTAGATGAGCCGGTGCCGATCCAGAAGGTTCTTTCCTTTGAACAGATCCGAGACAACCCGGATGTTGAAATGGTCCATCGCGCCCGTGCGGTCCGTCACGGACACCTTCGCATCGGGGATGGCACGTCGAATGTAGTCGGTCAATGATTCGGCGGTAATCATGACTTCGTCGTTAAACGGCAAGAGGGGAAGGCTGCATTTCACGTGTAACGAATAACGATGAACGATACGCCGCGCTTGGTTTGGTGGAGGGTAGGGGATTTGAACCCCCGACCCCGACGTTGCGAACGTCGTGCTCTCCCAGCTGAGCTAACCCCCCTCCCGTCTCTCCAGTATGTGCGTCCGATTATACACAATCGACACTAGCGGAGCTAGAAACCTTATCGAATACGGACGCGTCGCCCTTCGACCGCGAGACGTCCGTCGGCGAAGAGCTGGATGGCTTCGGGGTAGATGCGGT
>VBOF01000120.1 GCA_005877855.1 Nitrospirota bacterium
GGGGCAGGTCCCTAGAGGTCACGCCACGACATCATCCGGCTCCAGGCCGGGAGCGCGGGCCTACCACAGACCTGAACCAACACACCCATGCTGGTTTGGTAGAAGCCGGTGACCCGACTGACGCAACCTGAACTGCTGGACGTTCCGGCTGCTCCGGTTCCCTGCGCGCCGATCTGGATAGACAACTGGGAAGGTAAGCCCTTGCCAAGCGAGATGGATTTGCTCGCAAGGGCGTTACTACCGGGCAGCGCGGTCCCGAAAGTCGATGTGGGATAGGGTCCGCCGGTCAGGTAATACACCGCATAGAGCTGCGCTGTCCCCGAGGCTATCCCCGAGGCCTGACGGGTAACGGTGGTTGGGACGAAGGTCGTGAAGAACACGGTCCCGCCGAGCAGCGTGGCCGAGGCGAGGTTCCGTTCCCCTGCAGTCAAGGCGCTTCGCGGCGGCGTTTGCAGCGGAGCGGTCGGGTCGTTGAAGGTCGTGAACCAGCCGTCCCCATTCTGGACGTTGTTCACCAGACTTCCGCCGCCGGCACTAAACCCGATGGTAAAGCCGGACGTGCCGCCTGTCGTGCTCACGTTCGTGTCCGCCGCGCAACTGGAACAGGTCACGACGTTGGAGGCATTGAAGAGGTTGTTGCGTTCCACGGTCTGGTCCGTACATGCGCTGGAGACAATGCAATCCTTCACCCCGAAGAAGTGCTGGATGTCCACGTTGCATTTGTCGATGGTGGCCTGGACTGGCACGGTGCATTTGTCGGTGGCAGTATAGTACCGGCCGGTCCCGAAGAAGAGCCAGACATTGTTGGTATCATCCTGGGTCAGAGTAGGCGCGGTTGTGATTGGCCCGACCTTGCACGGCGACCCCCCTGTGAAGGAGGCGGCGGCAGATGTACAAGGCGTCGTCGCTAACGTGCTGATCACCTTCGTGGGAACCCGACCTGTGGAGAAGATTCCCCAGTTATCCGGATTGGTGTCGCCTCCGTTCGTGGTCAGGCGCCACATTGCGCCTCTCCACACCACGCCAGGACTTGGGTCCGGCCCTGTACAGGGACCAAAGGTGTTAGGACTGACGAGCGGCGTCCGAACATTGCAGATGACACTCCCGGCGTAGATCACATCCACCCGGAAATCGAGGTCGACATCCAGCGTGACCGCATCGGCCATGAAGGCCCCGGTCTGGCCGGTCGAAAAAGCTCGAACGGCGCCGCTCCCCCCGCTTGTGTTAGCCGCAATACAGGGTGAAGAGGTCGAACACGTAAGGCCTCCTGCGGTGCCGCTGGTATTATTGATATCGCTGTAGGCCGGCCCCAGCTTCAGGTCCACCGCGAAGAACTGCGCGGTCTGGGTGCTGAAGACGTCATCATAGTGCGTGGGGCCTGTGCCGAAGACGACGAACCATCTCTCGTTCGTGCTGGATGTTTTGGCGTCGGTCGAGGGGTTGACCCGCACGATTCCCGGATCGGCCGTGGTCAGCCCTAGATTCTGATCCCGGAAGACCCACAGCAGCCTCGGCTCCTTTTCCGGGTTCGTGATGTCCAGCACGAAATAGGAAGACAGGAACACACGAAAATCACTGTTCTTGCCGCTTGCTCCATTGCCGGTATCGGTGGTAGTCCCATTATTGTTGAAGTCGGCCTGCACCACCCGAGGCCTGCCCTTCACCACCGGCGGTGTGCCCTGGCTGGAGGTGCAGTTGGTGCAACTCCCGCCGAGCCGGAATCCCCCGATCAGGATCGTGCCCCAGCCGCCGGGGTGATCAGCATCCGGCGTGAAGATCCGCACGTCCGTCACCTTCGGCGTCAGGTCCACGTAATAGACATGGTCATAGTTGGTCGCCGTCAACCAACGGAGTTGGGGCAACAGGTCCTGAGGAAGGAAGGCCCAGAGCTCCGCGCCCAGCGGCGGGGCATCGGAGCGGAAACTGTAGGTCGTGACACTGCCGTCGCAGGGCAAGGCCGCACAATCGGTCGACGTGCCGAGCTGCTTCGGGGTGGTCGTGAACCGGGCCTGCACGGTGGGGCCGGTTCCATCAATCTGCCGGTCGTCATTATTGAAGAAGCCCCCGTTGAATGCGTGGAGCATGCCGTCGTTGGCGCCCACGTAGGCCACCTGCCGGCGGTCCTTGTACCGCTGGAAGAATGTGGCATAGGTCTGATCGCCGTAGATGACGTCGAAACGCGTACTCGGCGCTCCGACGACCACCGGGGTGGCATTGACCACGTCCCCCAGCTTCCACTGAGCCCGCACGATGGCCCCGCTGTCGTTCCGCACATTGAACGTACGGTCTCGCAGACCGGGAACCTGTGAGCCTCTGACCCAGTTGATGATGTTGGTCGCCTCTATCAGAGCGCAGGCCCGATGAGTGATCCCGAGACAGCCCGGTGTTCCATCCGATTTGGGAGGCAGAGCGGTGCCCAAATTGGGATCGGCTTTGATATCGCCCGCGGTAATTGCGGCGACATCATCACCGTTGCAGTACAGAACGGCATTGCCGCCCAGGTAGGGGCACAGCGCAAAGGAAACCAAAGGAGTCGAGCGGAACTCGACCCTCTCGCTACTGGCGACGAGGCCGTCGTTGTCGAAGTCCGCCCAGGTCAGAATGCGCCGGCAGGTGGTTCCTCCTTGTGACATGTTGCCTGATATAGGCCATGCGGTCGAACCCTCACAGGTGGCCCCGGGGCTGAGCAGGGCCAGCCGCCGCCCGCCTTCCCAAATAGCCTGCACATTGCTCACCCCGCCCGTGCTCAAGGCCACGGTCTGGAAGGGGGTCGTCGTGTCGGCGATGCCGTCACCAGCCACACTTCCAGGAGCTGACCCGTCATCCTTGAAGCGGTCCACCACGACGCTATTAAAATTGGGACTCGTCGGGTTCGTGTCGAGGCGGAATTTGACGATGCAATCATGAATGAGCACGAGCTTGCCGTCAGGAGGACCCGTGCAGCCCGAGGCGGAATAGTCTTCGCGGAGGTTCCCGAACGTGTCGATGAACAGCCCCTGCGTGTACCCCGTCCATAGCACCGGGTTCGATCCGATAGTCACGGACGTGCTCGGGAAGAAAAACGCCTGGTAGGCCGCGCCCTCCCCCGTGAACGACGTCGCTAGCACCGAGACCGAGGACCCGGACGCAGCCGTGCTGACGGAGGGCGGAGAGGAGGTGTAATCCGTCATGGAGACGGTGGAGTCGGCGGCCACAGGAGAGGGCAGCATCAATGCCATTCCGGTGATCCCGACGAGCGCCATCGCCGCGAGGAAGCCCCTTGTTGCCTCTTTGCCCCTTATCATCCAAGTCCGGTTCATGATCGTATCCTCCGCTGTTCCGGTTCTCATTGCGTGGGTTACAAACTTTGGCCCGTCATCCTTTCATAGGCCTCCTTAATCGTCGGCACCTCGACCACTTTCACGTTGAGGCCTTCGGCCAGAGGGCGTAGGTCCCAGTCTGGGGTGCGAATTTGCCCTGTCGGGATCAGGATAATGGTGAAGCCTGCCGACGCTGCCAAGAGAAGTTTTTCAGGGAGCCTTCCAA
>VBOF01000159.1 GCA_005877855.1 Nitrospirota bacterium
GGGAAGTGCTCCATCCCAAGCTGATCGGCGTCCGGCTCACCGGCACGCTGCAAGGCTGGACCTCGCCCAAGGACGTCATCCTCTACGTCTGCGGCCTGCTCACGGTGAAGGGCGGGACCAACAAAATCCTCGAATATTTCGGCCCCGGCGCTGAGACGATCAGTTGCACCGGCAAGGGGACGATCACGAACATGGGCGCCGAGCTGGGGGCCACCACGTCCGTCTTCCCGTTCGATGACAAGATGGCGGCGTACCTCCGGATCACCGATCGGGAAGAGGTCGCCAAGCTGGCCGAAGCGAACCGCGAGCTGCTGGTGGCCGACCCCGAGGTCGAGAAGGCGCCGGAGAAGTACTTCGACCAGATCGTCGAGATCGACCTTTCGAAGCTAGAACCCCACGTGGTCGGGCCACACACGCCAGACCTCGCGCGTCCGATCTCGAAGATGGCGGCCGAGGCCAGGGAGAAGGGCTATCCGGTGCAGCTCAAGGCGGCGCTGATCGGGAGCTGCACGAACTCCTCCTACGAGGATATCAGCCGCGCGGCGCATATCGCCCGTCAGGGCCTGAAGGCCGGCCTCAAGGCCAAGACCGCCTTCCTCGTCACGCCGGGCTCGGAGCGGATCTACCACACGATGAAGCGCGACGGCTTCCTGCAGACCTTCGAGGAGATGGGCGGGACCGTGCTTGCCAACGCCTGCGGGCCGTGCATCGGCCAGTGGAAGCGAGCCGACGCGGTCAAAGGCCGTGTGGATTCGATCATCAGCTCCTACAACCGGAACTTCCCGGGCCGAAACGACGGCCTGAACGAGACCATGTCATTTCTCACGAGTCCCGAGATCGTGACGGCCGTGGCGTTTGCGGGCGACCTCACCTTCGATCCGATGCATGCCACCTTGAAGACGGCGGACGGCAAGGAGTTGAAGTTCGAGCCGCCGCGGGGCGAGGAGCTGCCGGCCAAGGGGTTCGCAAGGGGCGAAGAAGGGTATGTCCCGCCGGCCGAGAACGGTGATGCGATCCAGGTGGAGATCCCGCCGGGCAGCGAGCGGCTCCAACTGTTGCAGCCCTTCCCGCGCTGGGATGGCAAGGACTTCATCAAGCTGCCGCTGCTGATCAAGACCAAGGGTAAGACCACGACCGACCACATCTCGCCGGCCGGTCCGTGGCTCAAGTACCGCGGCCACCTCGACAAGATCAGCGACAACATGTTCCTGGGCGCCACCAACGCCTTCCATCCCGAGATCGGCAAGGGGACAGACGTGCTCACCGGGGAGTCCGGCCTGACGATCGCCCAGATTGCCCGGCGGTACAAGGCCAAGGGCCTTGGCTCCGTGGTTGTCGGCGACGAGAACTACGGCGAGGGAAGCAGCCGGGAGCACGCCGCCATGTCGCCCCGGTATCTGGGCGTCAAGGTCATCATCACCAAGAGCTTCGCCCGCATCCATGAGACAAATCTAAAGAAGCAGGGTATCCTGGCCTTGACCTTCGCCGATCCCAAAGACTACGACCGGATCGAACAGCAGGACCGGCTCAGTGTGATGGATCTGCAGACCCTCAAGCCAGGGAAGCCGGTCACGGTGATCATTCACAAAGCCGACGGGAAGGACGTGACGATCCAGACGAATCACAGCTACACGGAGCAGCAGATCGCCTGGTTCAAGGCGGGCTCTGCGTTGAATGCGCTGAACTAACGAGATGCGGAAAGAGGAAGGGCCATGACAACAAAAGCATCCAAAATTCTTTATACCAAAACCGATGAAGCGCCGGCACTGGCAACCTATTCCTTTCTCCCGATTGTCAAAGCCTTCACAAAGGCCGCCGGCGTGTCCGTCGAATTGCGGGATATCTCCCTGGCCGGGCGGATTATCGCCGCCTTTCCCGAACATCTGACGGCGCAACAAAGACAGTCGGACGATCTGGCCGAGTTGGGGGAGCTTGCCAAGACCCCGGACGCCAATATCATCAAACTGCCCAACATCAGCGCCTCGATCCCCCAACTCAAAGCGGCCATCAAGGAGTTACAGGGGCAGGGCTACAAGCTCCCCGATTATCCCGAGGATCCCAAGACCGACGCCGAAAAGGAGATCAAGGCGCGGTACGACAAGCTTAAAGGGAGCGCCGTCAACCCGGTGTTACGTGAAGGCAACTCGGATCGCCGAGCGCCCCTCTCGGTCAAACAACACGCCAGAAAACACCCGCACAAAATGGGGCCATGGACCCCGGACTCAAAGACCCATGTCGCCCATATGACTCAGGGAGATTTCCGGTCCAATGAGAAGTCGATGACGGTCGCCGATGCCACCGACGCGCGGATCGAGTTCGTCGGGCAGGAAGGCAAGACCACGGTGCTCAAACCCAAACTTTCTCTTCAGGCCGGCGAAGTCATCGACGCCACCTTCATGACCCGCCGCGCCTTGCGCCAATTCCTCGAAGAGCAGATCGAAGATGCCCAAAAGCAGGGCGTGCTGTTCTCGCTCCATATGAAAGCCACCATGATGAAGGTCTCGGACCCCAAGATCTTCGGTCATGCGGTGTCGGTGTTCTTCAAGGACGTGTTCGACAAGCATGCGGCCGTGTTCCAGAAGCTCGGCGTCGATCCCGACAACGGCCTTGGCGACCTCCACGCCAAGATCAGGACCTTGCCGGACGATCAACGGGCCGCCATCGAAGCTGACATTCGGGCGGTGTACAAGAAGCGGCCGGCGCTGGCGATGGTGAACTCCGATAAAGGGATCACCAACTTGCATGTCCCCAGCGACGTCATTATCGATGCCTCCATGCCGCCCATGATCCGCGACTCCGGGAAAATGTGGGGTCCCGACGGCCAGCTGCACGATACCAAAGCGGTTATCCCCGACAGCAGTTACGCACCGGTCTATCACGAGGTCGTCGAATTCTGCAAAAAGAACGGTGCCTTCGATCCGAGGACTATGGGGAGTGTTCCCAACGTCGGTCTCATGGCGCAAGCGGCGGAGGAATACGGATCGCACGACAAGACCTTCAAGGCTCCAGGCAACGGCACGATTCGTGTGGTCACCGCGTCAGGGCAGACGTTGCTGGAGCACAAGGTCGAAGAAGGGGATATCTGGCGGATGTGCCAGGTCAAGGATGCGCCCATCCAAGATTGGGTCAAGCTGGCTATTAATCGCGCAAAGGCCACGGGAGCACCCGCAGTCTTCTGGTTGGACAAAAACCGGGCGCACGACGCGGAGCTGATCAAGAAGGTCAATCGCTATCTGCCGAATCACGATACGAAGGGCCTCGACATCCGGATCATGCCTCCGGCGGAGGCGATGCGGTTCTCGCTGGAACGGATGAAAGAGGGGAAAGATACGATTTCCGTGACGGGGAACGTATTGCGAGACTACCTCACCGACCTGTTCCCAATTCTTGAAATCGGGACCAGCGCCAAAATGCTCTCGATCGTCCCCCTGCTGAACGGCGGCGGCCTCTTTGAAACCGGAGCCGGCGGCTCGGCCCCGAAACATGTGCAGCAGTTCCAGGAAGAAGGGTACTTACGGTGGGATTCACTGGGCGAATTCCTGGCGCTGGCCGCCTCATTGGAGCACTTGAGCAAAGTATCCAACAATCCCGCCGCAAAAATTTTGGCCGATACGCTCGATCAGGCCAACGCCAAGTTTCTGGAGAGCAACAAGTCGCCAGCCCGAAGGGTGGGCGAGATTGACAATCGCGGGAGCCATTTTTATCTCGCGTTGTACTGGGCGCAGGCGTTGGCCGAGCAGACGCAAGATAAGAACCTTCAAGCGCGTTTTGCCAAAGTCGCCAAACAGCTCGCAGAAAATGAGGCCAAGGTTTCGGCCGAGCTGCTCGGCGCCCAAGGAAAACGGGTCGATATGGGCGGGTATTATCATCCCGATAAGGAAAAGACGACACGAGCGATGCGCCCAAGCCCAACATTGAATGCGATCGTGGACGCGATTGCACAGTAGATCGACGTCAAGGAGATCAAGTGCTCCGAGTACGGGACCGAGATCATCGACAACATGTAATGTAATTGCATCTCTGGGGGCGGGGTGGTACAACCGATCATCCCGTCACCGGCGGGGCGCACGGCATGGACGTGAAAGAATTCGACAAGAACGTCGCCATCGACCAGGACGAGGCCCTGCGTCCCAAGATGGTGACCGTCGAGATCGCCGGCAAGAAGCATGAGGTGCCGGAGGGCATCACGGTCATCAAGGCCCTGTGGTACACGGGCCAGGAAGTGATCCGCGGGGCCGGCTGTCTGGGGGGCTACTGCGGCGCCTGCGCGACCTACTACCGGACCAAGGACGATCCAAAGGTCAGGACCTGCTTGGCCTGCTCGACAGCCGTCGAAGACGGCATGTCGTTCACCATGGTCCCACCTTTCCCAGCCCGCAAGGCCACCTATCAGCTCTCCGAGCTGAAAGACCCGAAGCAGGACCTCTTCAACCTCTACCCGGAGACCCCGCTCTGCCGGAACTGCAACGCATGCACGGAGGCCTGCCCGCAGGGGATCGACGTGCGCGACGGCGTCTGGCGGGCGGTGTTCGGTGATTTCAAGGCCGTGTCCGAGATGTTCATGGACTGCGTCATGTGCGGACTCTGCGTGCCGGTCTGCATCGCGGACATCGCCCCGAACCTGGTCGCCGTGTACGCGAGCCGGGTGCAGGGGGCCTTCTTCACGGAAAAGCCGAACCGGCTGCACGAGCGAATCGAAGAGATTCGGCAGGGCAAGTACGATCAGGAGTGGGACAAGATCCTTACCATGAACGAGCAGCAGATCAAGGATGTCTGCGCGGCGATCAAGTAGGAAGATCATCCCTTTGAATGAAGCTTGAAGCCCTCCAGGGCCTGGTGCACAAGACCCGCGACGCGCGCCGCCAGCAGACGATTCCCAAGTTCCCGCCCAACGAGCGCGACACGCTGATCAAGAAGTACCATCCGGACTCCCGCGAGAACGCCTACCGGCCGATCAAGTTCGGCCCGAACGCCGGCGAGCTGACGGTCCGCGAGCTGGCCGCCCTGCTCGAGGGCGACAGCCCGGTGCCGGCCGATCTCGACCTGACACCGACCTATTCGGTGGATGTCCTGGTCATCGGCGGCGGAGGCGCCGGCAGCGCGGCCGCGCTGCACGCGCACGCCCAAGGCGCGAAGGTGCTGCTGGCCACCAAGCTCCGGCTGGGTGACTCCAATACCGTCATGGCTCAGGGCGGGATCCAGATCGCCATCACCAGCGAGGACTCGCCGGTCCAGCACTTCCTCGACACGCTCAAGGGCGGGCATATGAAGAACGACCACACGCTCCTGAAGACGATGGTCGAAGAAGGGCCCTCCATCGCCAAGTGGCTCTTGGACCTGGGCGTGCTGTTCGATCGCGACCCCGACGGGAATCTGCATGTGAAGAAGGGAGGCGGGAGCTCGAAGCCCCGCCTGCTGACCTGCTCCGACTACACGGGCCTCGAGATCATGCGGGTGCTGAAGGACGAGGTGCTGAACCAGCAGATCCAGTTGCTGGAGTTCAGCGCCGCCGTCGAGCTGCTGAGCGATGGGGATGGGACCTGCACGGGCGCGATCCTTCAAGATCTGGATAACAAGCGCTTCGTCGTGGTGGCCGCCAAGGCGGTGATCCTTGCGACGGGCGGCATCGGCCGCCTGCACATCCAGGGCTTCCCGACCAGCAACCACTACGGCGCGACCGGGGACGCGCTGCCGATGGCCTACCGGATCGGGGCCAAGCTGCTGCAGATCGACACGTTCCAGTACCACCCGACCGGCGCGGTGTATCCGGAGCAGCTGGTGGGCGCGCTGGTCACGGAAGGCATCCGGTCGGAGGGCGGCCATCTGGTCAACGCCAACGGCGAGCGGTTCGTGAACGAGCTGGACACGCGGGATGTGGTCTCGTCCTCCATCATCCGGGAGTGCGAGGAAGGCCGTGGTGTCCGCACCACCACCGGGCGGCTCGGCGTCTGGCTGGACACGCCGTTGTTGGACATCGAACACGGACCCCGCACGCTGGAGAAGCACTTCCCGGCGATGGTCCGCCAGTTCAAGCGCTATGGGCTCGACATCACGAAGGATCCTGTGCTGATCTATCCCACGCTCCACTACCAGAACGGCGGCGTGCAGATCGACGTGAACGGCGAGTCCGGCGTGCGCCACCTCTTTGTGGCCGGCGAGGCCTCCGGCGGCCTGCACGGGCGCAACCGCCTCATGGGGAACTCGCTCCTGGACCTCATGGTGTTCGGGAAACGGGCTGGCACCACGGCCGCCGAGCGCGCCAAGGCCATGAAGCACGGCAAGCTGACGTTGGAGCACCTCACGCGGTTCCGGGCCGAGGCGCGGAAGCACTCGGGCGCCCTTGCGGTCCGTTCGCCGATGCTGTTCCCGGACTACGTGAGGAAGGAGTAGGGGCACGGCGCGCCGTGCCCCTACCATAAAAAGGCATCCTGCATGAACATCCACGAATTCCAGGCCAAGCAGTTGTTTGCGCAGTTCGGCATTCCCGTGCCGATCGGCAGGGAGATCAAAACGCTGCTGGCGGCCGAGAAGTGGGCGGCGAAGCTGAACGCTCCGGTGTACGTGGTGAAGGCCCAGATCCATGCGGGGGGGCGGGGCAAGGCGGGCGGGGTCAAGCTGACGAAGAACGGCGCCGAGGTCCCGGCGTTGGCGAAGGAGTTGCTGGGTAGGACCTTGGTGACGCACCAGACGGGGCCGAAGGGGCGCAAGGTGCGCCGCCTGCTCATCGAGGAGGGCGCCGGCATCGCCAAGGAGCTCTACCTGAGCCTCCTGTTGGATCGGGATTCCGGCTGGCCGGTTTTCATCGCCAGCACCGAAGGCGGCATGGAGATCGAGGAGGTCGCGGCCAAGAGCCCGGAGAAGGTGCTGAAGGAGCCGATCGACCCGGCCGTCGGCTACCAGGGCTACAACGGGCGGAACTTGGCGTATGGCCTCGGGCTGCCGGCGCTCGAACCGACGATCATGGGTCCCTTCATCACGATGCTCGGCAACCTGTACCGCCTCTTTATGGAGAAGAACGCATCGCTGATCGAGATCAACCCGCTGGTCATCACGCAGGACAAGAAGCTCATGGCGCTGGACGGCAAGGTGTCGATCGATGACAACGCGCTGTTCAAGCACCCGGACTTCCAGGCGATGCGCGACCTGCACGAGGAAGAGCCGCTGGAGATCGAGGCGACGAACAACAACCTGAACTACGTCAAGCTGGACGGCAATATCGGCTGCATGGTGAACGGCGCGGGGCTTGCCATGGCGACGATGGATGTGATCAAGCTGGCGGGCAGCGAGCCGGCGAATTTCCTGGATGTGGGCGGCGGCGCGACCAAGGAGACGGTGGCGGCCGGCTTCCGCATCCTGCTGAAGGACCGGAACGTGAAGGGGATCTTCATCAACATCTTCGGCGGGATCGTCCGCTGCGAGCGCATCGCGCACGGGGTGATCGAGTCGGCCAAGGAAGTGGCTATCAAGATTCCGGTCGTGGTGCGACTGCAGGGGACCAATGCCGAGGAAGGGCGAAAGCTGCTGCAGGAGTCGGGGCTCAAGATCGAGGCGGCGACGGACCTGTGGGAGGCGGCGCAGAAGATCGTGGCGCTGACGGGAAAGAAGCGCAAGAAGGTCGAGGCGACGGCGTCATGAGCATACTGGTGAACAAGTTTACGCGGGTGCTGGTGCAGGGGATCACGGGCAAGGAGGGGTCGTTCCACGCCACGCAGTGCAAGGCCTACGGCACGCAGGTCGTCGCTGGCGTGACGCCCGGCAAGGCCGGCCAGGAGGTCGAAGGGATCCCGGTCTTCAACACGGTCCGCGACGCGGTCCAGAAGACCCAGTGTGACACGTCGCTGATCTTCGTGCCGCCCGCGTTCGCCGCCGACGCCATCCTGGAGGCTGCCGACGCGGGCATCCGGCTGATCGTCTGTATCACCGAGGGCATCCCCGTCAACGACATGGTGCGTGTCAAACGGGCTCTGCGCGACCGGGACGTCCGGCTGATCGGGCCGAACTGTCCGGGAATCATCACGGCGGACGAGTGCAAGATCGGGATCATGCCCGGCTTCATCCACAAGAAGGGGCGGGTGGGGGTGATCTCCCGCAGCGGGACGCTCACCTACGAGGCGGTCAACCAGCTCACAACCCTGGGGCTCGGCGAGACGACCTGCATCGGGATCGGTGGCGATCCGATCATCGGCACCGGATATGTCGACCTCTTGGCGATGTTCGAGAAGGACCCGGAGACGGAAGCGGTCGTCATGATCGGCGAGATCGGCGGGGACGCCGAAGAGAAGGCTGCGGCTTTCATCAAGCAGGACATCCGCAAGCCGGTCATCGGCTTCATCGCTGGCATCACAGCGCCGCCCGGGCGCCGAATGGGACACGCCGGGGCGATCATCACCGGCGGGAAGGGCATGGCCGCCGAGAAGATGGCCGTGCTGGAGGACGCCGGCGTCATCGTCGTCCGTAATACCGCGGAGATCGGCAAGACCGCGCAGGACGCGTTGAGCCCGCGCGGGTCGGTTTAGCCGTTGCCCCTTTTCGTCATGTCACCGGTTAGGATGGGCGGCCCTGCGGCATGGCCAGAATGAGCCGGCGCAAGCGGTCTTCCTCGTCTGGTGTGATGGACAAAAACTCGAGGCCGAGTCTCTTTCCGTTCACGGTCCGGACTCTGGCGTTGTCGATCTGAATCGGCGGGCCCTGTTCCGTAACCTGAACCTGCAGGCAGAGGCAGGACGCTTTTGGTACCGGCACGGCGGTCTCGATCGTACAGCCTCCGAGCGAGAGGTCACGCAGGGTCCCTGAAGCCAGGACCTGGTCCTGGCCGAAGGCCGGGCGGAAATAGACCGGATACCGCGCTGAAATCCGTTTGTGCTCCCGACCGGGGCTGAAGCTGATCCGCCCGAAGATCACCAGAAAACGGTGGGAGCAGAACTGGCAGCGATAGGGGCCGATCATCAACCAAGCCAAAAGGTTCTCGCGCAGCCCGCAGCGTGGGACCTTTTTCACTAACGCTATTCCGCAGAGAGGGCAGTATGGCATGGGACAGAGTTTTTCTTGTTCGAAGTTCCTGGTAGTATAGAACACACACCCCTAGGAAATCGATAGGAAACCAGCAGGCCTGCAACTCGCAGACAGGAGGCGTCGCATGAGACGGAGATTCGTCGTAGTGCTGCTCGCAATGATCGCGCTGATCGCGTCAGGCGCCAACGCCGCATCCACGACCACCATCACGTGGTACGGCCATGCTGCCTTTGAGATTGGGACGCCCAACGGTGCGGTGATTTTGATCGATCCGTGGCTGACGAACCCGGCGAACCCCGCAGTCAAAGAGAACAAGGATCCGCTGGAGCATGTCAAGAAGGTCGACTACATTCTGATCACGCACGGCCATTTCGACCATGTCGGGGATGCGGTGGCGATTGCGAAGAAGACGGGCGCCCGCCTGGTGACGAATTTCGAACTCGGCACCAACATGGGCAAGCTGCTCGGCTATCCCAAGGAGCAGATGGGCTTCGACACCCTGATGAACATCGGCGGCGAGATCACGATCGCCAACGGCGAGATCCTGGTGGCCATGACCCCGGCGCTACACTCGAGCGGTCTGGGCAATCCCTTTGCAAAAGACAGGGAGGAGGAACCGGAACTGGCCACAGGCGGCAACGCCGCCGGGTTCATTTTGCAGATCAGGAACGGGCCCACGATCTATCACTCCGGGGACACCGCGTACTTCAAGGACATGGATATCATCGGCGAGCAGTACGCCCCGGACGTGGCCCTGCTCAACATCGGCGGGCACTTTGGGATGGAGCCGGCGATGGCGGCGCGTGCGGCGGCCAGCGTGAGGGTGAAGCTGGTGATCCCCATGCACTTCGGCACGTTCCCGGTCCTGACCCAGGACACGACGTTTTTCCGTCAGGCGCTCAAGAAACAAGGCGTTCCGTTCCGGCAGCTGCACCCGGGCGAAACGATCGCCTTCGATGGGAAAAGGATCAAGCCGGCGGGGAAGTAGGTGTGGGGTGAGGCGAAAGGCTGACAGATGAGAGTGTTAGCGGGCTGCTTGCTCGTCGTTCTGACGGCTCTCTCGGTATTCGCAGACCCCCCCGCGTTGCCTCCGGATTATCCTCAGTCCCTTGAACGAGACCTCGCCGCCTTGCTTGCGGTTCGGTCGCAGCAGGCCTCGGACCCCGGTTTCTTGCTCAAGCTCGCCAGCACGTACTTCGACATGGGCAATGACCTTCTGACCGACGACGAGAAGCGGATCACGGCCTACGAGGAGGCAGCCCGCGTAGCGCAGCGCGCCCTGGAGCTGAAGGAGGCCGACGCGGAGGCCCACTTCCTCTATGCTGCCGCCCTAGGGCAAGCAGCGGAACTGAAAGGGGTAACCGCGTCCTTGCTGAGCTTGGAGGAGATGAGGATTCATGTCACCCGGGCTCTCGAGGTGCAGCCGAATCATGTTCCCTCGATACATATGGCAGGAATGATGCTGGAGGAACTGCCCCGGTTCATGGGAGGCAACCCTGAAGCCGCCCTCGAGTACCTGGAACGAGCGGTGACACTGGATCCCACCTACACGCATGCTCGGCTGCACTTGGCGAAGATGTATTTGAAACGAAAGAAACCCGCCTTGGCGAAGCGCGAGCTGCGCGCCATCGTGAACATGGATCGTCCCCGGGATCCCTACGCGTGGGCAAAGCAGTACCGCCCGGAGGCGGAGCGCCTGCTTGACTCACTGAACCACGCCAATTAGAGCAATTAGTCTCGCTGTTCCTGCATTAGCCGTTCTTCGAGGCGCTTGATCCGTTCTTCCATCTGTTGGCGTGTTCGACTCATTCCCTCCAATTGCTCCAGTAAGGACTGTCTTTCCCCTTCGAGCTCGGGCAGATGCTCCAACGTCTGAGCGTGCTCTTGACTCTCACGCTCCAGTTGGCGCAGCAGGTCCTGCTTTTCTTCCAGGATCTTGGCCACCTCGTTCAGCATCTGGCCCCGGTCTTGTCGCAGCGTTTCCATATGCTCTGAGTAGAGCTGTTGCTGCCGATGCTCCTGAGACAATTGCTCTTGAAGGCGCTGGATTTGTTCCTGTGCCGGTGTATGTGCATGACGCAGTTGCTCGAATTGGGCAAGGACCGCCTGCCTCTCCATCTGAATGTTTGACAGCTGCTGCTGGAGCTGGTCGCGCTCCTGGCGGACCAGCTCGAGCTGTTCCCGGTGTGCCTGATTTTCGTTCCGCTCGTGGGATAACTCTGTATCGTGGCGCTGGAGTCTTTCCTCCAACAGCGTATATGTGTGGCGCCCTTCTTCCAACTGTGTCTGGAGGGACTGCTTCTCTACCTGGGTCTGCGACAGGTGCTCCTGGAGTTGATCGCGCTCCTGGCGGACCAGCTCGAGCTGTTCCCGGTGTGCCTGATTTTCGTTCCGCTCGTGGGATAACTCTGCAGCGTGGCGCTGGAGTCTTTCCTCCAACAGCGTATATGTGTGGCGCCCTTCTTCCAACTGTGTCAGGAGGGACTGCTTCTCTACCTGGGTCTGCGACAGCTGCTCCTGGAGTTGATCGCGTCCCTGGCGGACCAGCTCGAGCTGTTCCCGGTATGCCTGATTTTCGTTCCGCTCGTGGGATAACTCTGCAGCGTGGCGCTGGAGTCTTTCCTCCAACAGCGT
>VBOF01000160.1 GCA_005877855.1 Nitrospirota bacterium
ATGCAGCCTTCGAAATAAGGAATCTTCTCGAACTCCTTGGGGACCACCTTCTCGGCCGCCAGCAACGCCTGGTGGAACGCGTCGTACTCGGCCTCCGTCATTGGGCAGTTGAGGTAGTCCGCGTCGCCCTTGTTGTAGCGCGACGCCTTGAAGACCTTGCGCATGTCGATGCTGTCGGCGTCCACGATCGGCGAGATCGCGTCGTAGAAGTACAGGTGTGTCGAGTGCGTCAGGCGCTTGAGGTATTCGGCCAGCGCGTCGGCGGTCAGGGGGCCCGTGGCCACGATCGCCAGGCAGTCGGACGGGACTTCGGCCACCGGCTCGCGCAGGATGCGGATGTTCGGGTGGCCCTCGAGGGCCTGCGTGATCTGCTGCGCGAAGAGGTCGCGGTCCACGGCTAGGGCGGCGCCCGCCGGCACCCGCGCCTCGTCCGCGACCTTCATGATGAGGGAGCCGAGCCGGCGCATCTCCTCCTTGAGGAGGCCGGGGGCACTCTGGAGCTCGCGGGAGCCGAGCGAGTTGGAGCAGACCAGTTCGGCCAGATAGCCGGTCTTGTGCGCGGCCGTCTGTTCCTTGGGACGCATCTCGTACAGAGTGACCTTGGCGCCGCGATTCGCCGCCTGCCAGGCCGCCTCCGAACCGGCCAGGCCCCCGCCGATGATGACGATATCCTCGCGCATGGTGGCGGTCTCTCAGTAAGACCGTAATCTTAGCACACTATTCTTTGTAGCCACACTCGTCGTTGCGGCAGACCAGGCTGGTGCCGGTCTGCTTGGAGTATTTTTCCACCAGGAACGGCGCGCGGCATTGCGGGCAGGGCTTCGCCACGGGCCGGTCCCAGAGGGCGAAGTCGCACTTGGGGTAGTTCGTGCAGGCGTAGAACGTGCGGCCCTTCTTGCTGCGCTTCTGCGTGAGGTCGCCGCCGTCTTTGGGACACTTGACGCCGAGCGGGATGGGCTTCGTGCTCTTGCAGGTCGGGTACGCCGAGCACGCGAGGAACTTGCCGAACCGGCCGCTCTTGATCACCATCGGCGAGCCGCACTTCTCACACTTCTCGTCGGTCGCGACGTCTTGCTTGGCGACGATCTTGATGGTGCCGTCGGGCAGCTTCTCGAAATTCTGGGTGTTCTTGCAGGGCGGGTCCTCCTTGTAGCCCGGGCAGGCCAGGAACTTCCCGTTCCGGCCCCACTTGATCTCCATCATCCGGCCGCACTTCTCACATGGGATGTTGGTCGGGGGATGGACCGTGTCTTTGGGGCCGGGGAGGTCCTTGGCTTTTTCCATGTCCTTGCTGAACGGCAGGTAGAAATCGCGCACCGCGGCGACCCACTGTTTCTCGCCTTCCTCGACCTCGTCCAGTTCCTTCTCCATCAGCGACGTGAAGTCCACGTCGAGGATGTCTGGAAACCCCTTGACGAGGAAGTCATTCACGGTGATGCCGGTCTCCGTCGGCGCGAAGCGGCCGTCCACCCTCTCGACGTACCGGCGCTCCTGGATCGTGGAGGTGATGCTCGCGTAGGTCGAGGGCCGGCCGATCCCCTTCTCTTCCAGTTCCTTGATGAGCAGCGCCTCGTTGTACCGGGGCGGCGGTTGGGTGAAGTGCTGCTTCGGCGTGAGGCCCGGGGCTGCCTGGCCTTCTTGGGCAACCAAACGCAACCGTTCGCCTTCGGTGAGGACCGGCAACTGCCGCTCGGCCTCGTCCTCCTCTTCGGTCGCCCGCTCGGCCTTGCGTGTCTGCGCGGCGAGCTCCGCGTCCTTGCTTTCCTGGTACACCGCCAGATGGCCGGCGAACTTGACGACGGTCCCCGTGGCCCGGAACACGTAGGCATCCGCCGGGCGCTCGGGCACGCAATCCACGCGGGTGACTTCCAGCAGCGCCGGGGCCATCTGAGAGGCGAGGAAGCGGGTCCAGATCAGCTTGTAGAGCTGGTAGTGGTCGCGGTCCAGGTACGGCCGGATGGACTCGGGATCGCGGTGGGCCCCCGTCGGCCGGATCGCCTCGTGGGCCTCCTGGGCGGCCTTCTGGGTCTTGAAGACGTTCGGCGTGGCGGGCAGATACTGGTTCCCGAACCGTTCACGGATCACCTGCCGAGCTTCTTCGGCCGCCTCGCGGGCGATCCTGGTGGAGTCGGTGCGCATGTAAGTGATCAGGCCGACCGGCCCCTCTTTGCCGATGTCCATGCCTTCGTAGAGCTGCTGGGCCAGGGTCATGGTCTTCTTGGGGCTGAAGCGCAGCTTGCGCGCCGCGTCCTGCTGCAGCCGGCTGGTGATGAAGGGCGCCACGGGATTGCGCTTCTTCTCCTTGCGCTCGATGGCCTGCACGATGAAGGTCTTGCCCCGGACCGCCGCCACGATGCGCTCGGCCTCCGGGGCCGTGCTGATGTCCGCCTCCCGGCCGTTGACGCTGTGGAGCTTGGCCTCGAAGGGCGGCGGGTGCTTCCCGGCCAGCGTCGCCGTAATGGTCCAGTACTCCTCCGGACGGAAGGCTTCGCGCTCGCGCTCGCGCTCGCAGATGAGCTTGACGGCCACCGACTGCACCCGGCCCATGCTGAGGCCCCGGCGGACCTTCTTCCACAACAACTGGCTGCCCTGGTAGCCGACGATGCGATCGAGCACGCGCCGGGCCTGTTGCGCGTTGACCAGGTTCATGTCGATCTGGCCGGGGGACTGAAGGGCGCGCTTGATGGCCGACTCCGTGATCTCGTTGAAGAGGACCCGGAGGACCTTGCGGGATTTGCCTTTCGCCTCCCCGTCAATTGACTTTCCATCGATCTCTTGGGCGATGTGCCAGGCGATGGCTTCCCCTTCGCGGTCGGGGTCGGGCGCGAGGTACACCTTGTCGGCCTCCTTCGCCTTCTTTTTGATCTCGGCGAGGACCTGGGCCTTGCCCTTGATGGTCACTTGGAGATGGTCCGGGCCTTGGCCGGCGACTCGACGATGATCAGCGACTTCGTCATAAATTCCCGTTAATCGAGTAAACGTTATACGTTAATCGTGAATCGTTCAACGCAAATCGTTTTGATGCCTTCCGTTTAACGAATAACGTTTAACGTCTTTCTCATCTCGCCAGACAGTACCGTTGCCCCGGTAGCTGCTTCACGAGCGCTTTCAATTCCAAACCCAGCAGGATGGCCGCCACGGCCGGTGTCGTCAAGCGGCTCCGCTCCGTCAGGTCATCGAGGTGAAGCGGATCGCGGCTCATCACGTCTAGCACAGTACGCTCACTTGGTGAAAGCGCCACGTGTTCCGGAAGCGCAGCAATGGGTTCAGTTTTCAGGGTCTGTAATGGTCTGTCCAGTTGTGGCAACAACTCCTCCACGATGTCGTCCACCGTCTCCACCAGCTTTGCGCCCTGCTTCAACAGACCGTGCGGGCCTCGGCTCGTCGGGACGTCGATGGGGCCTGGCACCGCGAAGACCTCGCGGCCCTGCTCCAGCGCGAGGCGCGCGGTGATCAACGATCCGCTGTCCTCGGCGGCCTCGACCACGACGGCGCCCAGCGCCAGGCCGCTGATGATCCGGTTCCGGCGCGGGAAATTCGGCGCGCGCGGCGGCGTGCCGGGCTCAAACTCCGTGAGCACGGCGCCGCTGCCGGCGATCTCTTCCCGGAGGCGCGCGTGCCCGGGTGGGTAGTCCACGTCCAGCCCGCAGCCCAGCACGGCGATTGTCCGTCCCCCAGCCGCCAGGGACGCGCGATGGGCGGCCGCGTCGATGCCGCGCGCGAACCCGCTCACGATCGTGAACCCCAGCGCGCTCAGCTCGCCGGCGAGAGTCTCGGTGATGCGGAGCCCATAGGGGGTCGCCCGGCGAGAGCCCACGATCGCCACCGCCTGACGGTCTCCTGGCTCCACGGAGCCGTCGCAGTAGAGGACGGCTGGCGGATCGTGAATCGCGCGCAGCAGCTCCGGGTAGCGCTTGTCGGCAAGGTCAAGCGTTGTATGCGCCTGAGCGACGATGTTCCCTTCCTGAGCTTTTAGAACGCTCGGTTTCATGCGTCGAGTCTGTGTCCTGGGTTACTACCGGAATGCGAAGGCGCCGCGCAGGACTACATGTTCAAAATATCCAATGTTCGGCGTTCCGTCAAGGGCAGTCATCACAGCATCACGATGTCGTACTGCTCGATGTGCAGGGTCGGGTCGGGCTTGACGACGACCTTGACCTGCCGTTCGCGCTCGATCTCCGCGAGGGAGTCGGCCTCTTCGTCCGCCAGCAGCGAGGCGACGTTGGGGTGAGCGCCGATGACGATGGTCCGCTCGTCGGGCGTGGGCGACAGCCGCCGGATGTCGCGGAACAGCTCGTAGCAGATCGTGGTCGGGTCCTTGGTGTAGGCGCGCCCCTCGCAGTAGTGACAAGGCTCCGAGAGCGCGCGGTAGAGGTCCTCCCGCACGCGCTCCCGCGACATCTCCACAAGCCCCAGCTCCGAGATTCTCAGAATTCTGGTGCGGGCCTTGTCGTGCGCGAGCGCGTCGTTGAGCGCCTGGAACACCTTCTCGCGGTTGCGCTCCCGCTCCATGTCGATAAAGTCAATGATGATGATGCCGCCGATGCTCCGCAGCTTGAGCTGGTAGGTGATCTCCTTCACGGCCTCCAGGTTGGTCTTGGTGATCGTTTCCTCGAGGTCCCGCTTGCCGACGAAGCGCCCGGTGTTGACGTCGATGACGGTCATCGCTTCCGTGTGGTCGATCACGATGTGCCCGCCCGACTTGAGCCAGACCTTGCGGGCGGTGGCTTTGGCGATCTCCGATTCCAGGTCGAAATGGTCGAAGATCGGCTGGTCTTTGGTGTAGAGGTGAATGCGCGGCAGCAATTCAGGCAGGTAGCGGCCCACGAACTCTCGGACGGCCTCGTACTGGGGCTTCGAGTCCACCCACAGATGCTGGACTTCCTTCGTGAAATGGTCCCGGACGGTCCGGAAGACCAGGTCCAGGTCGTTGTGCAGCAGAGCCGGCGCCTTCAGGCGAGTCTTCTTCTCCTGGATCTCCTCCCACGTGGCCTGTAGGAATTCGACGTCCGAGCGGAGCTCATCGTCCGTCACCCCCTCGCTGACTGTCCGGACGATGTAGCCGGACCCCGGTTTTCGGAGCTTCAGCATGAGTTGCTTGAGGCGGGCGCGCTCCTCGTCGTTCTCGATGCGGCGCGAGATACCGATGTGATCCACGTGCGGCAGGAAGACCAGGTAGCGGCCGGGCAGCGAGATGTACGAGGTCACCCGCGAGCCCTTAGTGCCGATCGGTCCCTTGACGACTTGGACCACGAGCTCCTGGCCTTCCTCCAGGAGCTGCTCGATGGGTTTCGACGCGTGACGCTTGGGCTTCGGGACCTCGACGGCCTTGTCCTCCAGCTCCAGGAGCGTCTCGTCCGAGCCGATCCCGCCGGTGAGCTCGGAGACGTGAATGAACGCTGCCTTGTCCTGCCCGATGTCGACGAAGGCGGCCTGCAGGCCGGGCAGGACCTTGACGACTTTGCCCTTATAGACGTTGCCGACGTAGTCCCGCTGCTTGGCCCGATCGATGTAGAGGTCCGTCAGGACCTTTCGGTCGAGAACCGCCACGCGGGTTTCCTCCCGCGCGACATTGATGATGATCTCTAACCCCATACACTCTCCTTGGCAGACAGGTGTAGCGGGACCGGTTGGCGCTCATGTCGTCAATCATGTACCGTTAGACCCTCCTGCCGTCAAAAGGTTAAAACGTCACTCAATAAAACAGTGTCAACCGACGTCGTTTCACATTCAGCAAGAGCCCCAAGGCCGCCATGGAGGTCACGGTGGTGGTCCCGCCGTAGCTCATCAGCGGGAGCGGGATGCCGACGATCGGGAAGATCCCCATCGTCATGCCCACGTTGACCATCAGGCAGAAGCCCACCATCGACAGGATGCCAGCCGCCAGAAGCAGCCCCAGCGGGTCCTTGGCCTTGCCGGCGATCTCCGAGGCTAGGAAGATCAAGGCCGCGAAGAGCAGGAACAGCACGAAAACCCCGATGAAGCCCCACTGCTCGGCGAACACCGCGAAGATGAAATCCGTATGGCCTTCGGGCAGGAACTTGAGCCGGCTCTGCGTGGCCTCGACGAGGCCCTTGCCGAGCAGGCCGCCTGACCCGATGGCGATCCGGGACTGCAGGGCGTGATAGCCCTTGCCGGCCGGGTCGGTCATGGGGTCCCAGAAGGTCAGGATCCGATCGCGCTGGTAGTCGTGCAGCGACGTCCAGATGAGTTCCCAGGCGAAGGGGAACAGCATGGACGTGAAGAGCACGCCGAGGCCGAGCGCTTTCGCATGCAGCCCGCCGACCAGGACCATCGAGACGAAGATGAAGGTGAAGCTCATCGCGGTGCCCAGGTCCGGCTGCTTCAGGATCAAGAGCAGTCCGGGGAGGGTGATCAGGCCGGGCACGATCACCCGCTGGATCCAGCCGGCGCGCTGCACGTCGGCGAAGTACTTCGAAAGCACGAGGACAAGCACCAGCTTGGCCACTTCCGACGGTTGGAAGGCGAAGGGCCCCACTGCGAACCAGCGCTGCGCGCCTCGGCTGGAACGGCCCATGACCACGACGAGCACTAGGAGGATCAAGGTGAGCCCGTAGAGGACGTAGGCGTGCCGGGCGAGCGAGTGGTAGTCAATGGCGACCGCCGCCAGGAACGCCACGAGGCCGATGAGGATCCAGGCCAGCTGTTTGGCGTAGAGGGGAGTCTGTCCCTTGGACAGCGGGCTTGGGGAGACGCTGTAGATAGAGATCACGCCCAGCGCGAGGATCCCCAGCGCCACGAGGACGAACCGCCACTCAAAGCTGTCCGGCGATCTGGTGTCGATCATCGACGTCCGAGTCCTTCATGTATTCTTCGATCAAGGCCTTGGCGATCGGCGCGGCGTACGTGCCGCCGTGGCCGGTGTTCTCCACGAGCACGGCGACCGCGATCTGGGGCTCTTCGGCCGGCGCGTAGGCCACGAACCAGGCGTGGTCACGGAACTGCTTGGGAATGGCCTCCTCGTCGGTGCTGAGCTGGGTGACCCGCGCGGCCACCGTCTGGGCCGTCCCCGTCTTGCCGGCGATCGAGATGGACCGTGAGCGCGCCCGGCCGCCGGTGCCGTGCAGGACGACCTCCCGTAGCGCATCCTGCAGGAAATGGAAAGTGTCCTCCTGCAGCGGCACGGGCCCGCGTTCCACCGACGGAAACTCCTGGAGCCGCCCGGTCGCGCGCTCACGGACGGCCCGGACCAGCCGAGGCCGGTGGAGCGTCCCTCCGTTGGAGACGGCCCCGATCGCGACGGCCATCTGGAGCGGTGTGACGGTGATGTAACCCTGCCCAATGGAGGCGGAGATGGTCTCGCCGACGTACCAAGGCTCTTTCCGCACGCGCTGTTTCCATTCGGTGGAGGGCACGACCCCGATGCGCTCGGACGGCAGGTCGATGCCGGTGGGTTGCCCCAGGCCGAACAGGCGCGCGGTCTCGGCGATCGTGTCGATTCCGAGGCGCTGGCCGACGTTGTAGAAGTAGACATCGCACGATTGGACGATCGCGTGGTACAGGTCCATCACGCCGTGCCCGCCCTTCTTCCAGTCCTTGAACATGTGTTTGCCGGAGGGAAACGCGCCCGCGCAGCGGACCTTGGTGTCGGCGGACCACTTGTCCGATTCGAGCGCGGCGGAGGCGACCATGATCTTGAAGGTGGAGCCCGGCGGGTACTGGCCTTGCAGGGCCCGGTTCGTCAGCGGGTGTCGCGTATCCGACGCGATCTGCTCCCACAGCGCGGGCGTGAGCCCGCGCGACAGGACGTTGGGGTCGTAGGCCGGGCTGCTGGCCATCACCAGCACATCGCTGTTCCTCGGGTCCAGCGCGACGATCGCGCCGGACTCGGCGCCCAAGAGCGATTCGGCGAGACGCTGGAGGCGCAAGTTCAGGCTCAGGTAGAGGTCGTCGCCCGGGGTCTGTTCGACCACCGCCACGATCTTCCGCTCGTTGCCCCGCGCGTCCACCTCGATGGTCTTCTCGCCGGGCTTTCCCCGGAGCATGCGGTCGTAGGTCTTCTCGACGCCGGACTTGCCGACAATGCTGCCCTGGACCAGACCCGCGAAGTCCGGCTCCTCCTGCTGCTCGGGCGACACCTCGCCGACGTAACCCAGGAGGTGGCTTCCCAGGGGGCCTTGGACGTAGTTCCGTTGGGATTCCGCCTGGACCCGCAGGCCCGTGAGCTCCAGCCGGCGGCCTTCGAGGAGGGCGGCCTCGCGCAGGGTTAGGCCTGATTTGAGCAGGATCGGGACGTATGACTTGGCCTGCTGGACCAACCGCTTCTTGGTCTCGGCGCGGGGCAGTCCAATCAGCTCCTCGAGCGCGGCAGCCAGGCCCTCCCGATCCCGGATGTCCTCGACGGTGAGGTAGAGGTTGAAGCTGGGGACGTTGTTGGCCAGCAACTCGCCGTGGCGGTCGAAGATCAGCCCGCGGGCCGGCTTGAGGTCCACCGTGCGGACCCGGTTCTGTTCCGCGAGCTCGCGGTAATAGGGGCCCTTGACGACCTGCAGGTACCAGAGACGGGCGGAGAGCAGCAGCAAACAGAACAGCAGACCAGTGCGCAGGTACAGCAGCCGGCGTTGCAGGTTTCTGAAGTCCTCGTGCTGGGTGGTGAACCTACTCATAACTGAGCGCGGTCTGCGGCGTGGGGGAGGCCCACCAGCGCTGCAGGAGCTTGAGCAGGGCGAGGCTCACCAACGCGTCGTAGCAGGCCTGGGGCAGGATGATGCCACGGGCCGCGAGGAAAAAGCTCTCGCCGGGACCCATGAAGGCTTTGAGCAGGTACATGACCGTGCCGGAGAGGACCGACAGGGACAAGATCAGGCCGAAGGCGAACCCCCCGGTCAGGTTGAGCACGTTGCGGCTGGCGAGCCCGGCGATCAGGCCGAGCATCGGCTTGAGGCACAGGTTCCCCCAATGGACGCCGCCGGAGAACAGGTCCTGGGCGAATCCGATCGCGATCCCAGCCAGCAGTGCGTCGATCTCACCGTGGTACAGGCCGATCAGGCAGACGGCCACGAGCGGCAAGTCGGGGCGGATGCCGAAGAGACTGATCCGGTCGACGAGGACGACCTGGAGTGGGACGAGGAGCAGGATCAGCCAGGCGTAACCCAGGACCTTCATCGTGTCTCCCCCGCGGGCGTGACCGGGACCGCCGGCTGGAAGGTGAACGGGTTGGCGGGGAGCTGCGCACCCTCCCGCGGAGCGGTGATGACAAGCACCTCTTCGATCTTCGCGAAGTCTGCGTCCAGCGCGATCTCGGCGGAGAGGAACAGCTCCGCCTCGCGCCGCTCGATCTTGGTGATATTGCCGATCGGCAGGCCGCGCGGGAACCCGCCCGCCAGACCGGAGGTGACGACCTGGTCGCCGACCTTCACGGTCGAGAGCAGGGGCAGGTACTTGATGCGTGCGAGACCCTTCTCCGTGCCCTCCACGATGCCCTCGTCCCGCGTGCGCTGCACGAGCCCCGTGATCGCGTTGTTCAGGTCGTTGAGCAGCAGCACGATGGCGAAGCGGTCGTAGGCTTTCACGATCCGCCCGACCGCGCCCGCCGTCGTCACCACGCCCATGTCGGCGGCGAGGCCGTTCTTGCGGCCCTTGTTGATGACGATGCTGCGGTACCAGTTCGTGGAGTCCAGGCCGATCACCTGGGCGGCGACTGTGGGATAGGGCAGCCGCTCCTGCAGCTCGAGCAGGTCGCGCAGCCGCGTGGTCGCTTGGGCGGTCTCCCGGAGGCGCGCGTTCTCTTGCTGCAGGCGCGCGATGTGCTGCCGGAGTGCCAGGTTATCCTCACGCATGTGCTGCAGCGCCAGGTAGCGGTTCACGAGCGAGTCGATCGTCTGGTTGGCCGCCTCCATACCGCGGAGCGGCACGGCGATGACGGTGGCCATGGGCCGGCCGATCACCATGAGGGATTCTTGGCGGGATTCCGGCAGGAGGAGCAGCGCGACCACCAGAAAGAGGAGCAGCAGGAGGACAGCCCGCTTGCCTCCCGCGATCGATTGCAATGAGATCATGTCACACGGCCGGGCCGCCGCGTTACCGCGAGCTGCTGTACTGGGACATCACACTCACTTTGCGCAGCAGATCGAGCTCGTCGAGGATCTTCCCGACGCCCAACACCACGGAGGTGAGGGGGTCGTCCACCGTAATGATCGGCAAGCCCGTCTCCTCCCGCAGGCGCGTGTCCATCCCCCAGAGCATGGACCCCCCGCCCGTCAGCACGATCCCGCAGTCGATGATGTCGCCGGCCAGTTCGGGCGGCGTGTTCTCGAGGGCCACCTTGATGGCGTTCACGATCGTGCTGATCGGCTCGTAGAGGGCCTCCCGGATCTCAGAATCGTCGAGGACCAGCGTCCGGGGAATGCCGGAGATCAGGTCGCGCCCTTTCACCATCATGGTCTTCTTCTCCTCGAACGGATAGGCGGACCCGATCTCCACCTTGATCCGCTCGGCCATGTGATCGCCGATGAGGAGGTTGTACTTCTTCTTCACGTAGTTCATGATGGCGTCGTCCATGCGGTCGCCCGCCACCTTCACCGATTCACTGTAGACGATCCCGCCCAGCGAGAGGACGGCGATGTCGGTGGTGCCGCCGCCAATGTCCACCACCATGTTGCCCGATGGTTCCGTGATCGGGAGGCCGGCGCCGATGGCCGCGGCGACGGGCTCTTCGATCAGGTAGACCTCCCGGGCGCCAGCCAGCTCCGCCGAATCACGTACCGCACGCTGCTCCACCTGTGTGATCCGCGAGGGCACGCCGATGATGATCCGCGGCCGCACGAAGGTGCTGCGGTTGTGCGCCTTCGTGATGAAGTGCCGGAGCATCTTTTCGGCCATCTCGAAGTCGGCGATCACGCCCTCCTTCATCGGCCGGATGGCCATGATGTTGCCGGGGGTGCGGCCCAGCATCTTCTTGGCCTCGGCACCGACGGCCAGCACCTTTTCGGTCTTCTTCTCGATCGCCACCACCGACGGCTCGTTGAGCACGATGCCGCGCCCGCGCACGTACACCAGCGTGGTGGCGGTGCCGAGGTCAATGGCCAGGTCATTGGAGAACCACCCGAGGATGTCTGAGGTGAGGCTCACGCCGTTCCTCCTTTACGACAGGGATTCCACATCGAAGATCTGCTCGTCTACGACCTGCGTGTGGGCTAACTCGTCGCCGATCCGCAGGCCCCGCTCGTTGCCAATGATCAGGAGGGACTCGATGCCCAACACAGCCGCGGCCCCGAGCCAACCCACGTATGGGATCTGAAAGGCCGCGTAGCCGACGGCAAGGGGGACGTTCCGGATGATCGAGTCCCTGAAACCGGCCGGCGCGTGCGACTCAGGGACCCAGGCCTGTAACCCGATGAGACGCTTCCCGATGCTGCGTCCGGCAAAGCCGTCCGCCACCAGGATATACCAGAAGGCCACCCAGAACCCGTACGGTGGCGTCAATTCCCCCACCCCCAACACGATCAACAGGTCCAACGACTTCGCAATGAAACGATGCAGAACTGTTGCCTTGGGAAAGACGCGGGTGGGTGTATGGTCCTGCTCCCGTTCGAGAATGCCCCCCGTGTCCGGCACGTATCCTGCTCCTGCGGCTAGCCAGGGAATTGTAACAGAAAACGCCAAGGAGAACAAATAGTTGAGTGTCATTGCGTCGACGCCCACGGTTGCGTACAATAAATTGGTCCGGTTCTGGCAGGGGGAAACATGCTGAAAGTCATCCGGGAAAGCGCGATCGAGCGCCCGTGGTTCTACCGGACCCTTATGTTCCTGATCGCCGCGATCTTCGTGGTCACGATGGGGTGGTGGGGGTTTGAGGAGAACAAGGAAGACATCATCGTCCGGGTGGGGGACGACAAGGTGTCGCGCAGCGAGTACCTCCAGACCTATCAGTTCCTGACCGAGCGGTACCGCTACCTGAAACAGGAAGGGGCGATCACCGCCGATATCCCGGAGGACCAGCTCAAGCAGCAGACGATCGACCAGCTCATTGAAAGCCGTCTGTGGATGCAGGCTGCCCGTGAAATGGGCGTCGTTGTCACGGCCAACGAGCTGCGGGACGCCATCATGAAGCACCCCGACTTCCAGCACAACGGCAAGTTCGACCCGGTTCAATACAAACAGGTCTTGGCCCGGTATCATCATAAAACGCCTGAGCAGTTCGAGGCGTCTTACAAGGCCTTCCTGATGCAGGAGAAGGCGCGGATGCTGGTCCGCGAGTCGGTGGCCCCGACCGCGGATGAACTGGCCATGGCGCAGGTGATCATGGCCAGCCAGCCGACGCCGGCCGTGCCGATGCAGGACAGCGCGCAGACCGAGCGCGCGCTCCAGGCCGTGATGAACCAGAAACAGCAGCGGGCGCTGATGGCCTATCAGGAAGGTCTCCGGGCAGGGACGCCGATCAGCGTGCGACGCGAGCTGATGTAGGGAAAGGTATGGCTGTCGTAACAGGGGGTGGGGCTGGGGGTGGCGGCAGAGGGCGGAGCTTCGCCATGATGGCCAAGGACATCATGGAGGGCTATATCATGTTGAATCCCCTGGTGCTGAAGAAATTTGACCCAACCTCGTTCAAGGAGCTCCACCAGCACCTGCGCAAACTGCAGACGGCCATCCGCTCGGGAGGGGTGGACGTGACCAATCAAGAAGCGACCCGCAGTCGGAACCAGAAGCTGCAGCACCTGCACCAGGCGATGGCGGTCTTGGAGAACCAAGCCAAGCTGCAGAAGATCATCCTGGGATGATTAATTTGTAGAGGCACGGCATGCCGTGCCCCTCCAACTAGGCGGTTCCCGCCGCGCCAGGGGATTGGTCCGACTCTTCTTCAGGCTCGGCCTCCCGGAGCTTTCCGAACCCCAGGGTGAGCAGCTCTTTTTCGTCGGCCAAGGTGAGCGTGTGGCCGCAGCATTCCATGCGTTGCAGCCCCTGGCCGCCGTCCACGACCATCAGGCGCAGGCCGCACGCGTTGGGATAGCTCTTCTTCTCGTCGATGATGTAGCCGACGCCCTTGGGGCTGAGCTTGCGGCCGAACTTGTTGAGACGGGCGGGCACGACGTCCGCTTCAGTCAGCTCGTGGCCGCAGCAGACGATTTTCTGGAAGCCCTCCCCCCCGTGCATCACTTTGACGACGAGCCCGCAACTGTCCGGGTAGCGCTTGAACTCGTCGATGATGTCGCCCTTCTTCAAGCCCATGGTGAGGCAGTGTACCGGACGCTGGGAAGGAGGGGCAAGCCCCGATTACCCCTCTCCCCTTGGAGGGAGAGGGGAGGGTGAGGGTGGGGGGAAGCATATCTAGGCGTCAGTGTACCGAAGAGGCAGGTATGGTGACAAGGGGATCAAAGGAGGTGAATTAGACTATTTTGCGCCTGCTTTCCTTAAAATCTCAAAATGCTTGGCGGTGACGAAGCTGCCCCCACCAGCTTCCGCAAATTGGAGAAGTGATACTCCGTGCGGCTTAACATTTACACGTGCACCAGCGTTCAGCAGCAACTCGACCGCCCTCCAATGACCCTGAAGCGCTGCATATGCGAGCGGTGATACGCCAAAGTTATTTACCGAGTTTACGTTTGCTCCAGCTGCGATGAGGGTACGGATGATGGGAGTGTTGCCTTCACAGGCAGCATACATGAGTGGGCTCCAACCAAACTTGTTCGTCGCATTCAAGCTGGTATCTGAGGCAATAAATTTGCGCACAGCAAGTAGGTCACCTTTCTTGATGGCGCGAAAGAATTTCTCAGCTGTTGTTTCATCGGCTTTGCTCATCGGCGAAGACTCTAAAGAGCCCCTCACCCTGACCCTCTCCCTCGGTGGGGAGAGGGAAAGATGCGGGTCAGACGCTGGCCTGCTCGGCGGCTTCCTTGATGCTGTGGGCGACCTCGCGGTGCGCTTTGGTGCCGACGCGCTCGGTTGCGTGTCTCGGATCAACCGCCGTGTACGGCAACAGGTAGCGCTCCTTGGCCTCGAGCACCCGTAGCAGGGCGTGCTCGAACCGCAACGCCGGCACGTCGCCGTCTTTCGCGGCGCGGTAGACGGCCTCCATGGCGGCCGCCTGGCGATCGGCGTCTTTGCAGATCAGCAGGATGTCCGCGCCGGCATTCAGCGCGCGGATGGCCGCCGCTTCAAGGCTGTGATCGTCGAGGATCGCGCGCATCTCCAGGTCGTCTGTCAGCACCAGCCCCTTGAACTGGAGCTGGGTGCGGAGCAGG
>VBOF01000121.1 GCA_005877855.1 Nitrospirota bacterium
CGTGAAGGTTGGTGGCTCCTGGGGGAGCCGCTCGTGCAGTTCTCGCGCGCGGTCGAGGATCGCCCTGATCACGGCACCTACCGAGGGCAGCAGCGCGGGAAGGTGAGCGATGTCCCGCTCAACTTCCCGAATCTCCGCCGCGAAGTCATAGCGTTGAAGGGGGCCGGCAACCGCTTGGGGCAGGTGGTGCAAGGCGTGGAGAGCCACCCCGGCGCGCCTCAAACACCGCGCGACGCCCTGACCGGGGCGGTGCAGGCGTTCGGAGAGTGGCGCGCCGGAAACTCGCGGGTAAAATACAACCGCGTCCTCGGTCACGTACGCGAGCGGCCGCACCGATGTGACGCCCTCTCCGTGCTCTGCCAGCCATTCTGCAACCTGTCTTGCCACGCGGAAGACCCGCTCGCCCTTCTCCCTGTGGTATAACTTGGCGAATAGAGTCCCGCGCGCTGCTGTGTCCGTGGAATCGTAGCGCAGCACGTTGCGCTTGCCAGGACGGTAGCGAATGGACGTAACGGTGTACTGGCGGGCCGGGACTTGATCTGGCGCGACCCCACTCGCCGCATAGGCGCCCGCGACCACGTCGCGCGCGTAGCACGGATCGGACAAACGCACGAGCTGAGGGAAGTCCGCATCCAGCGGCGAGACTTGGACCTGCATGCCCCAGGCCGGGACATCGGCCGCTAGCTGCCGGAACGGGGCCGCCACGCCACGGCGTACTGCCTCAGCCTGGCTCTCGGCGCAAGCAGCCGTTCCGTGATTCCGCTCTGCGGCTCCATCCAATCCCCAGGTAACTGCGACTGGGCGAGCACAATATCCCTCGGTGCCCTCGAGGTGCACGAACGCGTCGTAGTAGGCCGTGACCTTGCGGCATGGCCCGAACCTGGCGTACCTCAACTGACAGGGCCCGAGTAGGTCCGGGGTGGGCAGCAGCGCGCTCAGCTCGCGCCGCAACGCCCTGCGCGGCGCCCCGCTGCGCAGCATCCACTGGATGCCTTCCAGCCCGGCGCGCCCCGATAGCGCATCGACGAGGTTCACGGTCGACAACCTCCTTCAGTTCCCAGTCGGCACGGCCGGCGCGGCCAGTAGCGGCATCATCAATTCGCCTCTCGGTCCAGGATACGAAGGCCTTCGTCCAGCATCGCCTCGGCCAGTTCGCGCCATCCGCGAGTCTGCTTATCAAGACCACGCTTCGCGCGCTCCAGGCAAATCGCTGCCTTCTGAAACGCCAGGTGCGTCGTCACATCCGTGCGGCTTGTGGCGAGATAGGTTTTCAGAAAGGCTTCGGCCGCTCCATCCAGGGCGTGCATTGAGTCGAAGTATCTCAACCCCAGCCGCTTAAAACCGACGAGCATCCTTGCCACGTCATAGCTCGGGTCTGCCACATTATAGGTGTCCCAATCGACCGTCACTGTGCGGCCTTCAAGCAGGAGGACCTGACCGCTCGTATACATGCCATGGCCAGCGCACAGTTCGATGATGCTGAGCTCCCGCGCTGTGGCGTTCAGGTGGTCGAAAAGCCGGCTCGCCTTGTCGGCAAACGGCCGGCCAAGATCGCCCAGGCTCCGCCGGCATCCATCTAAAAAACTTAACTGATCGTCCAGGCGAACGACCCGCCCCAAACGGGGTCCTACAGCATGAAATCGCGCCAGCCAAAGCGCGCACCGTTCGGCTGCGAGAACTCGATTGGATTCATTCGGATTGAGAATAAGTTCCGTAGCTCGAGTGCCAGCAACTTTTTCGCAGAGCAGCAGGCGCAATGGGGCGAGATACGCGACCGGTCGATGAATCGCGAACTCTGCCTCTGGGCCAAACCCCGATCGGCTGATTACCTCCATCGCGTGATAAACATCTGCGCGATCCTCTGCATAGACCTTGCCAATCAGGGAGTAGCATCCGCTCGTCGTTCCCAACATGATTTCAAACGTACAGCGCCCCGTCCCAGGCTTGTGCCTGAGAACTTGCAGTCGAACGTTTCGAATTGCCCCCCACTCCGAGGGCAAGACGGCAGGAAGGTACTCCCTCAACACAACCTGGTCGAAGGCTTTCTCCAGGGTCGGGATTCCTGGGTCGCTGACCAGACATGATTCGGAAGAGTGTAGTTCAGACATGGTATTGCTCTCCCTCCTCGGCAAAGTGCTGGGTCACCCTTAACTTCGGCAGCCGTTTCATCTCGCACTGCAAGCAAGACTGGCCGATGCATCCGGCAGGGCCAGAATGATTGCGCAGGCCTGGACCGCATTTCCTCCATGATCGCCGATCGTCGGCCTCTGCTCAGGCTGAAGTTGCATAAGCTTCTTCACGGACAAGCTCTAAGAGGCGATCGGCAGCCTCCCTTGCTCCATCCATCGGAAGAGCATCGCTATCAACAGGGTAATCGTTTCTTCTCAAGTCCTCCACCAGCCGCTGCGCCAGCTTTTCCGGAGAAAGGTCCGCTGGATCAAGCACATCAATGAGGCGTCTCTCGGCGAATAGCCTCGCTCTCGTCCTTTGCTCTGCGCTGGGTCCGCTGCGGGGCACGACAAGGGCCTTCTTTTTTAGATAGAGCACCTCAGACAACGTGTTGTAACCAGCCATGCACACCACCAGAGCGGCCGAAGCGATGCAACTCGGACTGTCCTCCACATAGGGGACGATTCGAACCGGCAGTCCTTTTGCCTCGGCCTCCAACTCAAGATGAATTTCGGGCGGGGCATTC
>VBOF01000274.1 GCA_005877855.1 Nitrospirota bacterium
CGTAGATGCCCATCATCGACTTGAAGACCCCGGTGATATAGCGGAAGAACGCGGGGTAGAACGTCAGCAGCGCCCCCACGAGGGTGACTCCAAGCAACGACGAGATGGAAAACGCGATCAGGCTGATGCGCAGGAAGTCGTGCGCCAGCCTGTCATACCGGACGGCTGCAACCGGATCACGGGTCAGCAGCCCCATCACCTCGATGATGAGACAGAAGATCGGCAAGGCCAGCACAAACCCGCCGAAGTACGTGTGCTGTTGGGTCACCACCCAAATGGCAAGCCGATTGTCCACGCTTCCGTAGCGAGGGTAGTCGGCCGCCGTGAGACGGGGAGCCGCTTCGCTCGCCGGCCGGCCCGGCGTACCATAGTAGATGTCGGTCCCGGAAGGAGCCTGTAGGAGCGGCTCGGGTTGGCTGCTGGAGGCGCTGCCTTCCACAGCAAGCCCCACATCTCCTCCGACACTTCCGCTGAGCAGGAATGACAACAAGATAAGTGCGCGCATGTCAGGCTTTCTTAGAGGCCAGGATGCTTGAGAGAAAGGGGCACCGGAGCAGAGACGCCGGAATAGTAGCCTGCAGCGTCTCCTCCTGCCACCGCGAACGTCCCAGGTGATAGCCATACAGGCTCAGGATGCCGGCTGTGCCCGCGATGACCAGCAGCCGCACCGAGACCGGCGGGTCGGCAACCCCCACCACGAAGCTAATCGCGCCGTCTGCGATGAGATAATACGTCCATCCGAATGCCATGCCCGGCCACAAGAAGAAGCCGAGCAGCTCTCGCCACGAATATCGCATGAGCCCGTCCCACGTGCTTAACGACGGGTGGAGCCCCTGCACGAAGGCCAGCGTGCAGGCCGCCCCGGCCAGCACGCCGATGACGATCAACTCTCCCAGATCCGTCGTCGCAGCCGGCATCATCACGGTCAGCGCGAGATACACGAGGCCGACCGCCACCGTCGTGACGGCCACCCGCACCGCCCAGAGATCCGCACGGCCGGCGACCAGCGTCCATAGCGCCTTGCCGTCCGGCAAAGCGACAAGGGGTCGGCCCTGCTGTTGCAACAAGCGTAGGTGCCCGATCTCAAACGCATCACGCGCGACCGACATCGAGGCGATGACCAACGCCATCATGGCCGGCCCGTCGGGATGGTCATGATAATCGTAGGCGGCCACTTTCAGCAGGGCCAACACCATCAGGGAGAGTTGCACCGCGTACAGGAATCCGATCCGCAACGCGACCCAGGCCTGCGTGCGGAGGCCGTCCTCGCGGAGCACGTCCACGAACGGACGCTCCCGGCCATACGCGTAGGCGGCAAGGGCCACCAGGCTGGAGAACAGGCCGCTCGCACACAGCAAGACAATGATGTCCTCATGCCAGGCCGCGGCCTTGAGGCCCCGGTAAAGGGCAAACGCGACGAGTCCAGGGACCACCATCACGACCCGCTTGCGCCTGCGGAAGTCCGCTTCCGTGACGGCCAGAGTCAGGGCCGGCGCCACCCGCATCGTCATCCGGTGCAGCATAGCCCCGCCTACGGTCTGCCCCTCATCCCTAGGAACTTGGCCTTGGCTTCATCCATCAACGATTCCGTGACCTCTGACAGCCCCTGCTCGATCGCCATCCGCTCGATCTCCACCTTCGCCATGGAGCGGATCGGGGCCGGGATATTGGCCAGCCGGTCCGTCGCCGCCGGGGCCCAGGTCACCTTCCCCCGGTTGCGGGCCTCGTGGAACATCGCCACCGTCATCACACGGCATCCTGCCTGCGCCGCGTAGGACTCCACTTCCTCCCGGACCAACGGCTCAATGTAGGGAGGCAGCCGTTCCAACTCGTGGCGAGCCTCGTTGGACCACAAGGCTCGCTCCACCAGCGGCGTGACCTCCTCCAATCGACCGGACACCGTCACCCAGTTCGCGCAAGCCGTGCAGCCAAGGCGCAAATGGTAGTTGAGCGGCGACTCTTCCTCCAGCGCCTTGGCTTCCAGCAAAGCCCCGCAGCAGCACCGCGCCTTCATGGGGAACCAGCCTCAACCGACTTTGCCGGGATACAAGATGTACAGCATCGTGTACGTGACGCTCCCGGTGACGAACAGGATGCAATAGATCATCATCGTGAAGCGACCCAACGCCCGGTGGCGGTTCCCTCCATCAGGCCAGAATCGTTCGATGGTCTTCTCCACCCCCAACACCAACCCGACGACGAGCAGACCGGCGACGTACACGAGGGATCGTCGAAGCGTAAATCCTGTCCCAAACAAGAGCCCGCTGATCCCGTACAGGACAAGCAGCACGACGCCGCTGACTACAAACACCTTGGTCAATTTCTCTTGCCCGAGCTTGAGCTCACCGGGCCTGAGTTCCCGTTTGCTTCCGACAATCTGTTGCGCCCGGAACCCGAGAATGATCATGTAGATCGCCATGATCAGACCGACGATGACCAAGCTGATGTGAAAGGTCAGGAGCGGCAGGAAGACCTTGTAATACATGAAATCAGACCCGCCGAACCCGGTCCGTCCCTCAAATGCCAGGACCCCAAGTTGGCGGAACAGGTAATAGCTGGTGAAGAACGCAAGCATCGCGCCCATGCCCCCAAGAACAACCCAGTGGTGCACGTTGCCCATTTTCCTTTTGGCTTGCACCCAGCCGATGATGAACAATCCCGTGAAGAGCATGGCCATGACCTGGCTCAGGTCCCCGCCCAACGTCGCCGCCGTCCCAAGGAAACCGGGTCGAGTCAAGAGCTCCTTCATTTGATCCCCTGGACGAGGGTCGAACGGTCGAGTTCATCGACTGACGTGAACCCGGCGTCTTTCAACCACTGGACGGCTTCAGCCATGGTATAGCATCGCCCCTTGTCGGTGTTGACCAGGATATGCACGGCAAACACAGCGGTCCACGCCGGGCTGGTCCTCCCGTCATCCAGAAAGCGGTCCTTGATCACGAGCCGGCCCGAAGGAGCCAGCGCCCGATGGACTTTCCGCACCAAGGCGGCATTGGCGTCAGGGTCCTGGTAGTGCAGGATGTCCGACATCAACACCGCATCGTACGGCCCACCCAAGTCGTCTCGGTGGAA
>VBOF01000275.1 GCA_005877855.1 Nitrospirota bacterium
GTTGGACCACGCCGATGGATTGCTCCGGGCCGGCGAGGAGGGCCTGCAACTCACGTGGATGGACGCCAAGGTGGGAGGCTGGGTCGCCACGCCGCGCATGGGCAAGCCGGTGGAGGTGAATGCCCTCTGGTACAACGCCATGAGGGCCATGGCGGGGTTTGCACGGATTGCCAAGAAGCCGGCCGGTGAGTACGGAGACTTGGCTGATCGCACGGAAGCCGGGTTCGCCCGGTTTTGGAACGAGTCCCTGGGTTACTGCTATGACGTGCTGGACGGGCCGGATGGAGATGATCCATCGTTGCGGCCGAATCAGATCTTCGCGGTGTCGCTGCCGGCCAGTCCCTTCGGCTCAGACCGGCAAAGGGTCATCGTGGATGTCTGTGCCCGTGAGCTCTTGACATCGTACGGACTGCGCAGCCTGGCTCCGGACCATCCATCCTACGTAGGACAGTACATCGGGGATCAGCCGAGCCGCGACATGGCCTATCACCAGGGCACCGTATGGGGCTGGCTGCTTGGACCGTTCGTCACGGCGCATCTCAAAGTCTATCGCGACCCGATCCGCGTGCAGTCGTTTCTGACACCGATGATCCGGCACCTCCAATCGCACGGGCTGGGGACCCTCAGCGAGATCTTCGACGGCGACCCTCCGTTTACGCCGCGCGGGTGCATTGCGCAGGCCTGGACCGTGGCCGAGTTGCTGCGGGCGTGGGAGACGCTGGTCACCTTCAAGAAGGGTGCACCGGCATCCGCCCGTCCAAGGAAGAAGTGAGATGGACCAGGGCGCGCTCAAGAAGATGGCGGCCGACGCGGCGGTGGAGTACGTCAAGGACGGGCAGATCGTGGGGTTGGGGACCGGCTCCACGTTGCGTTACGTCGTGGCCAAATTGGGCGAGCGGGTCAAGAAGGGGCTGCGCATCCGCGGCGTGGCCACATCCCTCGAGACGGCGCGGCTGGCGAGGGAGGCCGGGATCCCGCTCCTGGCCGATGACGCCGAGTGGGGCGTGGACCTGGCCCTGGACGGGGCTGACCAGGTGGACCCCCGGTTGAATCTGATCAAGGGCGGGGGCGGCGCGCTCTTGAAAGAGAAGATTGTGGCGGCGGCGGCGGCCCGCTTTGTCGTCGTGGTGGATGAGAGCAAGCGGGTGACGGTCCTGGGTGGGTCGTTTCCCCTACCGGTAGAAGTCGTCCCGTTCGGGTGGCGGACCCTCGCGAAGCGGCTGGACCGGTTTGACTGTCGCGTCGCGCCACGGATGAACGACGGCGCGCTCTTTGTCTCCGAGGCGGGCCACTACATCCTGGATCTCTGGTTCCCGAAGATCGACGATCCGGCGAGGCTGGAGACCGAGTTGGAAAAGACCCCCGGCGTGGTGTGCACGGGCCTTTTCGTCGGGCGCGCCGACCTGGCCGTGGTCGCCACGCAGCAGGGCATCGTCACGTTGACGCGTCCGTGAAGGTCACAAAGCTCTCCCCAAACGCGAAGGTGCCGGTGAAAGCCACGGACGGCGCGGCCGGCTACGACTTGTTCGCGAGCGAGGGTACCGTCATCCCAGCGTCCGAGGTCAGGGACGGGCGGGTGGAGATCGGGCACGCCCTGGTGGCGACCGGCATCGCCATCAGCCTGCCGCCCGGCCACGTCGGCCGCATCGGGTCGCGGTCCGGCCTCTCGACGCGGCACAACATCGAAGTCGGCGCCGGCTGGATTGACCCGGATTACCGCGGGGAGCTCAAGATCGAACTCAAGAACTTCTCCAACCAGGACTTCGTGGTGGAAGAGGGCATGCGGATCGCTCAACTGCTCGTCTTGCCGTTCGCGTCGCCAGAGGTGGAAGTAACCGACGAGCTGCCCCGTTCGGCGCGCGGGGCGGGTGGGTTCGGGTCCACCGGCCTGCGATGAAGGGCATGACGCTAGATGCTCTGGCTAAACGGATCGCCGTGCGGCTCAAGCTCAAGGCCAGAGCTGTACGCACGGTTCTGGCGTCGGGAAAATCGGACCTTCCGCCGGCCGTGGTCTCCCAGATCACCGAGATGGCTAGGACGCTGATCCACGAAGAACTGGTGCGCCTCGACGCCAAGCGTCATCCGGAGCAATAATCCTCCCATGGCCCTGGGGAAGAAGATCGCCATCATTGGCGCCGGCAACATGGGTGAGGCCCTGATCGCCGGGATGCTGGCCGCCAAGGCAGCCGCGCCGGACGACATCCACGCGACCGACATCCTGCCCCAGCGCCTCGATCACCTGAAAGCCCGGTACCAGATCCGGGTCGGCATGGACAATAAGGCCGCCGCAGCCTGGTCTGATATCACGATCTTAGCGGTCGAACCTCAAGTGCTGGACGAGGTCCTGGACAGCCTCCGCGCCGAGCTGACGGACGCCAAGCTGATCCTCTCGGCGGCCGCGGGCTATCCGATCCGCCGGATCGTCGCGCGCCTGTCACCGACTGTCCGGGTCATCCGCTGCATGCCGAACACTCCGTCCGAAGTCCAGGCCGGGGTCTCGGCCATGGCCCTGGGCGGGAACGTCTCGCGCGGGGACGAGCGGCTGGCCCGGGCGGTTCTCGAGTCGGTCGGCCAGGTCGTACTGGTGGACGAGCGCCTCATGGACGCCGTGACCGGTCTCAGCGGGAGCGGGCCGGCCTACATCTTTCTGATCATCGAGGCGCTGGCCGACGGGGGCGTGAAGATGGGCTTGCCGCGCGAGGCGGCCCTGGCTCTGGCCACGCAGACCGTGCTGGGCTCGGCGCGGATGGTCCTGGAGACCGGCGAGCACCCGGGAAGACTGAAGGACAAGGTCGCCTCTCCGGGAGGCACGACCATCGCCGGTT
>VBOF01000276.1 GCA_005877855.1 Nitrospirota bacterium
TCCCGCCGTTGAAGCAGTCCACGAAGATGCGGTAGCGGTCGGCCTCGTACTTCACGAGGAAGTGGCCCGGCATGCCCACGCCGAAGACGGGCAGCTCGAGCCGCTTGCCCACGAGCATATACACCACGCTCAGACTGATCGGGATGCCGGTCTTCCGCTCGAGGACCTTGCTGAGGTAGCTGTTGTCGACATCGTAATACTCGTGGGTATTGCCGGTGAATTTCTGCTCGACGAAGAGGTAGCGGTTGATGGCCTTGACGATCTCTTCGCCGGACGCCCTACGCCCCAGCCGATCTCGCACTTCCAGCGCCATGGCGTCCAGCATCTCGACGTACGGGTCGACATCGAGGTCGGGATAGGCGAACCGCGCGATGAGGAACGCGCCGGTCTCGAGGTCCAAGTGCTCATCGTCGCAGGCGGAGAGGGCATGGAAGTCGCCCTCGAGCCGCTGTCCCTGGATGTCGTCCAGGACCTCGCTGATGCGCGCGGCCATCTCCGGCTGCTCGAGCTCGGCCTCGCGTAGCAGCGGCACGGCCGGCTCTCCGATCTCCGCCAACTTGCCGGCGATCGTGCGCGCGACCCGCTCGTCCCCGTCGGAGAGGAGGCGGATCAGCGCCCTGATCTGGGGCTCGGGAACGGACAGCATGCTGGCGGAATGTTAGCAGAGGGTCGTGCGGGGTTCAAGTTGACTCATAACTTGACTTACACTTGGCTTAGGGCAGGACTCGTTTCGCGCTCCGAATTTTGTCAGGCCTGCTATGCAGAGCTCCGCTTTGAAAGTGCGCTTGCAAAAGCCGGCCAACTTTGAAAGAATACAGCCAAATTCTTTCAAAGCTAACAAGGCTATTAAAACTAGGCTTCCAGTGCCCGAGCCAATCTAATGAATCCAAAGGACTTCCGCTCATCAAGTACCGGGAAAGTTATTCGGACACCGCAGGGCTATGCGGCGTTCATTCCAGCACCATTGCCCCCGCTGCTGGTCTATGACGATGATCTGGTGCTCGCCCTTTCACGCGCCGATGCCGCGCTCAGCGAACTCTCCGGTTTAGGCCGTCATCTACCCAATCCGCATCTGCTTATCGCGCCCTATGTACGTCGCGAAGCCGTGTTGTCGTCGCGCATCGAAGGAACCAAGGCCAGCCTCTCTGATCTGCTGCTGGACGAAATGGAGAATGCGGCCTCAGTCCCCCGAGAAGAAGATGACGTCCGTGAAGTGCGTAATTACGTGGTCGCGCTGGAATACGGCATCAAACGGCTGCGTGATCTGCCCTTGTCTCTTCGCCTCGTGCGCGAGTTGCATGCGCGGCTGATGAAGGGAGTCCGCGGCGAGCGGGCGACCCCCGGTGAATTTCGGCGGTCACAAAATTGGATCGGTCCGCCGGGTAGCACTCCAGCGACCGCGCCGTATGTTCCACCGCCACCCGAACACATGCAGGAGGCACTGGCAGACTGGGAACGCTTCCTGCACGAGCGCGAAAAATTACCCGATTTGATTCAATGCGCATTGCTGCATGAGCAGTTTGAAGCGATCCACCCGTTTCTGGACGGAAATGGGCGGGTCGGACGTTTGCTGATCACGTTATTCTTGACCGAACGCGGCCGTCTCTCGCAACCGCTGCTTTATTTGTCTGCCTACATTGAAGCGCATCGCCAGGACTACTATGACTTGCTTCAGCGTGCGCGGACAGATGGGGATTGGATCGGATGGCTTCGTTTTTTCATTACGGGAGTCACGGAGACCGCAGGAGAAGCGGTGCGACACGCTGGCCGGCTTATGGATCTGCGCGAAAAATTCCGGGCTCGTTTACGTGACAAGCCCAAGGCACTGGCCTTGCTTGATCAGCTATTCATCAACCCTTACATGACCGTTGCCCGAGCCGAGCGTATCTTGAAAGTCTCAAACCCGACTGCCCGGCAAGCAGTGACGCTGCTTCAAAAAAACGGCATGCTGGATGAAATTTCAGGGCGGGCATGGGGACGCCTCTACCTCGCCAAGCCAATCCTGCGCGCGATTGAGAATCCGCCCAAGCCAAAGTAACTACCCGAGCGTGCGGCCCAGGCACATCGGCGACCGCCCCTCCCCCTCCGCGCCACACGTGTGAAGAGAAGCGGCCTGGCCACTTTTCTACCTTGGCCCTTTTAACTTCTTCTCCCCCGTGAGTGTCTATCTCCACGAAGCGTCCCTCATCTACGGACGCGGCTGGACGACCTAAATAGGTATTGACGTAACTACATTTTGTATTTACAATGGAGAGGTGACATTTGGAGGTAACGTTTGAATGGGACGAAGCCAAGCGTTCCGCCAACATTGCCAAGTACGGGATAGACTTCGTGGACGTTCCGGAAATGTTCGGTGGGCCGATGCTGGTTGTGCCCGACACCAGAAAAGATTACGGGGAGGCGCGGCAGATCGGCTTTGGTCTCATTCGCGGGCGGCTTGTAGCGGTGGTCTTTACCGAACCTGAGCCAGAGACCATTCGCATCATCTCTGTACGAAAGGCGAACCATCGTGAAAAAGCGCACTTCAAGGAAAGTCTCACGGACCAATTGGGCAAGAATTGACGCCTTGCGGGACGACGAGATTGATTTCTCCGATATTCCAGAGCAGGGCAAAGCCTTCTTCAAGCGCGCCGTGCTTCGGCTCCCACAGCCGAAAGCGACCATAACCATCCGGCTGGATCGTCAGGTGTTGGACTGGTTCAAGGCGCATGGACGCGGCTACCAAACGCGCATCAATGCGCTGCTGCGGGCGTACATGGAAGCGCACAAGGCATAGTTTCTATTCCCAGTCGCATCGGCTTCCGCCCCTCTCTCTCCGCGCCGGACGCGTGAAGAAAAGCAACCTGGCTGTTTCTCTGACTCCACCCGCTAATTGTAGTAGAATTCGCCCCGATTGAGGACTAACACAGGGATGGGAATAACATGAAGATCGTTATTGAGGTTAGCGGGGGAGTTGTCCAAGCAGTCTATTGCGACTCTCCCGACCGCCTCGAGTACATTTTAGTCGATTGGGATGACATTAAGGATATAGGGGCTGACAACTACCAGTCTAGTTCCCAAACCT
>VBOF01000277.1 GCA_005877855.1 Nitrospirota bacterium
GCGCGGTCCGACACCGTCAAGAAGAATATCGAGGGATTGGGGGGACGGCTGATCGCCGCCTATTATTGCCTCGGCCAGTACGACGTGGTAGCCATCCTGGAGTTTCCGGACAACAAGACCGCCATGAAGGCCGCCGTCAGGAACGCCTCGATCGGTCACATCGAGATCACCACCATGCCGGCGATCTCGCGAGATGAATGGGCCACACTCCTTCGCGATGTGTGGAAGACCGGAAAGGAACAACGGTAGGAGAGACTAGGTTTTCTCCAAATCCTTGGCGACCGCGGTGAGTGCCTCGTCAGCCAGCCGCTGGTGGTCGGCGTCCGTCAGGCTCCGTTCGAGTACCTTCTCGGCAATGCGCAGGCCCAGCTCGCTGGCGTAACGGCGCACGTCCTCGATCGCCTGGCGGCGCTCCTGCTCGATCTCGCGGACGGCGCCGGCCTTGATCCGTTCGGCCTCGGCCGACATCTGGCGCTCGTTCTCTTCCATCAGGTGCTGCGCCCGGACCTTGGCTTGGGCGACCACCTCCTCCGCCTCCTTTTGCGCGGCCTTCATTCTGGCCTCATACTCAGCCAGCCGCCGCTCGGCTTCCGCGCGCGACCGCTCCGCCGCTTCAATATTCTCGCGGATCTTCTGTCCCCGTTCATCGAGGGCCTTCAGAATTCCGGGGAACGCGTATTTGTAGAGCAAGAACAGGAGAACGCCGAAGGAGACCCACTCCCAGAAGAGCAACGAGGAAAAAAACTGTGTGTCAAACTGTGGCATGGCGATGTCCTACTCCGCTGGCTCGCGCAGCGCCGTCCGACGGCTTATTTGCCACGAAGGCCCATGATGATGAAGGCGATCACGATCCCGTAGAGCGCGATCGCTTCCACGAGCGCGAACCCGATCCACATGTACTTGGCAACCCGTGCCTCGGCCTCCGGTTGGCGTGCCACCGCCTCGATCATCTTGCCGAAAATGTAACCGATTCCCACGCCGGCGCCGGCAAAGCCGGCGGCAGCTAAGCCCATTCCCAACAGCGCAGCCGATGAAGCATCCATTACAGCCTGCTCCTTTCTCCTCGCAACACGGGCGGTTAGTGCGCGCCTTCGGCATGCCCGTGCAGCGTGATGGCATCCCCGAGGTACACACACGTCAAGATCGTGAAGATGTAGGCCTGGATTCCGGCAATGGCGACTTCCAGGCCGTTGATGGCGATCGTGAACACGAACGGGAGCCACCCCAAGAAGATCGGCAGCGAGAGCGCCATCCCGAACAGCACGGCCAGGATGGTATGCCCCGCCGTCATGTTGGCAAACAGCCGGACTGCCAGCGAGAGCGGCCTTGCCAACTGACTGACGATCTCGATCGGGACCATCAAGGGGAAGAGCCAGAGCGGCGTGCCCGGGGGAATCAGAATCTGCAGGAACTTCAGGCCATGCAGGGCGAACCCGACCACGATGCTCAGGCCGTAGACGAACAGCGCGAAGGCGGCCGTCACGACGATCTGGCTCGTCACCGTGTAGGTGCCGGGGATGAGCCCCAGCAGATTGCAGAACAGGATGAACACAAAGAGCGTCGCCACGAAGGGAAAGAACCGCATGCCCTGCTCGCCCATCGTGTCCAGAATCATGCTCCTGATGAACTCCACCAGAACCTCGGCCACGCTCTGTAGCCGGGTCGGGACCAGCCGTCGTTGGCGGCCCGCCATGTATAGCAGCCAGGACGCGAGAGCAATCACGACCCACATCATGATCACCGCCTTGTTCAGCGAGATATCGAGGCCGAACAAGGACAGGGGGACGTAGGAGTGGAGCTCAAACGGGTGAAGCGGATTGCTTTCCATCGTTCAGAGTCGCGACGCAGTCCGATAGACGTTCAACAGCCCCGCCGACATGCCCAGGAACACGCCGATGAGGATGCCCACCGGGCTGGAGTTGAAATACGCGTCGGCCAGGTATCCCAAGCCGCCGCCCACGATCAGGGAAGCCACCAGCTCGACGCCGATCCGCATGGCGATCGAGAGGCCTTTCCGGAACGCATCGGGCTCGTCGGCCATCGTGCACACTCGGCGCAAAACCGCGCGCCATCTAAACAGAATCGCTGAGGTAAGTCAAGGTTGCCGGATGCCTTGCTGGGACCGTCACGGGCGAGTTAAGATGCCGTAAACGAGGGCTCCCCACGGTGTTTCGAACCTCACGCGAATCCTTCCTGCGGGCTTCCCCGCCCATCCCGCTGGCGACTGTCCTGCCACTCCCGGCCTGCTCGACGTTCGAGCTCTACGAGCGCCTGGCAGGGGACCTGCGCTGCCCCGTGCTGCTGGAGAGTGGCCAGAGACCCGGTGGTGGTGCCCTCGGACAGCGGTACTCGATCATCGGCGCCGATCCCGCGGTCCTGTTCCGCTGCACCGGGTCTTGCGTGGACTGGTGCGCACGAGGCGAGGCCTGGATCGTCCGTGCCGGCGATCCCCTGGCGGCGTTCCGGGACCTGCTCACACGCATGGCCGTCCCCCGCCCTTCTGGGTTCCCTCCATTCTTTGGGGGCGCCGTCGGCTATTTCGGCTATGACATGGCACGCTGGTTTGAGCGTCTCCCCCATCCTCCACCTGACAACCTGGGTCTCCCTGATCTGGAGCTCGCCTTCCTCGACCTCGTGGCGGTCGCGGACCATGACCAGAAAGCATTATGGCTCATCTTCTGCCCCTTCGGGGAGCGCTTCATCAAGGAGTCGCGTGATGAACTCTATGAAGAAGGACAGGCTCGGCTGCTGGCGCTCGAGACCCGGCTGAGCGTGGTGCGGCCGGTCCTGCCCGACACGAGACCCCAAGTTCCGCCGCACGTGACGCCCGGCATGTCAGAGGCTGACTATACGGATCGGGTGCGCCGGTGCCTCGACTACATCGCAGCCGGGGACATCTATCAGGCCAATCTGTCCCATCGATTCGCCGTCGATCTGGCCGGGGGCTCGCCGCGCTCGATCTACCGCCGCCTGCGCGAGATCAATCCCGCGCCCTTCGCCGCCTTGCTCGAACTGCCGGACGTCACGCTGGTCAGTTGCTCGCCGGAACGGCTCGTGCGGATCACCGGGACCGAGGTGGAGACCAGGCCGATCGCCGGCACCCGTCCGCGCGGCGCTTCCACGGACGAGGACCGTCTCCTGGTCGAGGATCTCCTGATGAGTCCGAAAGAGCGAGCCGAGCACATCATGCTCGTGGACCTGGAACGCAACGATCTGGGACGCGTATGTACGTACGGCAGCGTCCGCGTAGACGAGTTCATGGTGGTCGAGCGCTATTCGCACGTGAGCCACATCGTGACCAATATCCGGGGCCGGCTCGCCCCGGGCAAGGATGCGCTGGACGTGCTCCGCGCTGTCTTCCCGGGGGGAACCGTGACGGGTGTGCCCAAGGTCCGCTGCATGGAGATCATCGACGAGCTGGAGCCGGTCCGCCGCGGGCCTTACACCGGCTCCATCGGGTATCTCAGCCCGAGCGGCGACCTGGAC
>VBOF01000278.1 GCA_005877855.1 Nitrospirota bacterium
GGCTTAGAGCGGACAGTTGATGCGCAGGCGCTCCGGCAGTACCTGACCTTCCTGTATGTGCCCTCGCCCAGGACGATCTTCGAAGGCATCCGTCAGCTGCCGCCCGGTCATATCCTGACTCTTACGCGAGGCGAGGTGCGCGTCCGCCGGTACTGGTCGCTGAGGCCTGATCCAGAAGCGGTTGGTCTGGGCGCGGAAGAGGCAGAGGAACGACTGCTCGCTCACCTGAAAGAGGCGATCCGCCTTCACTTGATCAGCGATGTCCCCCTCGGGGTGTTCCTCTCTGGCGGGATGGACTCCACCACCTTGGTGGCTCTGATGCGGATGGTTTCGGACAGCCGGATCCGGACCTTCACGATCGGGTATGGAGG
>VBOF01000279.1 GCA_005877855.1 Nitrospirota bacterium
CCACGCGGTCGATTTGTTGCCGCGCATCATTCAGGCCTTCGACGAACCGTTTGCCGACTCATCCGCGATTCCGAATTACCTGGTCTCCCAGGTCGCACGACGGACCGTCACCGTGGCCCTGGCGGGACACGGAGGGGACGAGTTGTTCGGCGGGTATCCACGATACTTGGGGCAGCGCGCCGGAATGCTGTATGACCGACTTCCTTCGGGCCTCCGTCGTGGCCTGGCGTCAGCCAGCCGTTGGATCCCGGAATCGGTTCACTCCCACAACTGGCCGGGCCGTGTCCGCCGGTTTCTGGAAGCGGGAAGCCTTCCTGCAGATGAACGCTACCTTCGCTGGATTACCTTTCTCCCATCGGAATGGGGCGAGGAGATGCTCACGCCGGGCACCCTTGCACATGCAGGAC
>VBOF01000280.1 GCA_005877855.1 Nitrospirota bacterium
TGGTATTGGAGATCTGGCAGCGGGTGTGCATGGAGGCCCGTCCGGTGTGAAGATTCTGTTGCTGGCCGAAGTCTCGGTCGCCAACATCAGCGGAGGCGCTGAGAGAGTCCTGCACCAGCAAGCGCTGGGCCTTGCTGCCAGAGGGCATAGGGTGCGCGTTCTCACACGGATGCCCGTGGAGGGGGACCCAGTGCATGTGGAGGAAGGGGGGATCACGGAGATACGCTTCCCTGTTGACCGACGCAATGCTTTCTCCTTTTTCTTTTCCACGCTTTGGAATATCAAACACGCATGGGCCGTGCTAGTCCGGGATTGGGTGCCCGACGTGATTGTGGCGCACCAGGCCTTGCCTACTCTGGCTGGCCCTGGCCGTTTGTCACGAATCCCTGTGGTCTATGTATGTCTGTCACTGGCGCACGCAGAGTTTGAGACGCGGAACGATCCTGGGGACGGCATAACAGGGGAGATATGGTACCGGGTCTCGTCCCTGGCGAGGCGCTGGACTGAGCGCACTGTGGTCAGAAGCGCGCAGCGCCTGATTGTGTTGAGCGACTTTATGCGGCGGCGGGTGCTCGATTGCCACCAGGTGACGGCCGAACGTATCCGCATGGTACCCGGAGGTGTCGATAGCGAAGTCTTTTCGCCCTGCCAAGGCCGCCGGTCGGTGCGAGCCAGGTTAGGCTTGGAAGAAGACGGTTTCATCCTATTCACGGTTCGCAATCTAGTTCCACGGATGGGACTCAGCGAACTCATCGATGCCATACCCCGTCTGCGAAAAGAGATTCAGGGGCTTCTGTTGCTGATCGGTGGAACCGGACCGCTCCGGTCACAATTAGAAGCGCAAGTGAAGGTATTGGGGTTAGGCGCTTGTGTGAAGTTATTGGGGTTTATCCCGGAAGCCAGGCTGCCGGACTATTACCGAGCGGCTGACCTTTTCGTCTTGCCCACGGCTCAACTGGAGGGATTCGGACTGGTCACTGTTGAGTCGCTGGCGTCGGGGACGCCAGTGCTCGGTACTCCCATCGGTGCGACCGAAGAGATTCTGGGCAAGCTGGAAGGCTCCCTGGTTGCAAAGGGAGCAGACTCTGAGTCGCTGGCTGTCGGGAACTACACGTGGGCACGCCACTGTGAGCAGCTCGAGGCGGTGCTTTCGGAAGTCATCAATAGTCCTTCGAGACGCAATTCTTGATGGTTGACGTTCCCCAACTGGACAGCCGCATCCGCGTCATCCACATCATTACTCGTCTTGATCGTGGGGGATCTGCTCAGAACACGTTTCTGACAGCGATGGGGCATGACAAGAGTAAGTTTTCCGTAGGTCTCGTATACGGATGTTCGAAGATGATGTCCGCGGACGATGCTGCATTGTTACGCACCGACCTGCAACAACTCGGCCGGGCAGGCGTGTCGGTGTTCCATATGCCGGCATTGGTGCGGGAGATCAATCCAGTGCTGGATGCGTGGGCCACCGTCGCCCTGTGGCGATTGCTGCGCCGCGAGCGGCCACAGGTGGTGCATACCCATACCTCGAAAGCGGGAGCAGTGGGGCGCCTCGCCGCCTGGCTGGCCGGCATCCCCTTGGTGATCCATACGCCGCACGGGCATATTTTCTATGGCTACTACGGGACCGTGGGTAGTGCGATCATTCGCCTGCTTGAACGGCTTCTGGCCAAAATAACCGACCGGATTGTAACGCTGACGGATCGTGGAGGACAGGAGCATGTGCACTATAAAATTGCCGGGGCTGAGAAGTTCGCTACGGTTCACAGTGGCATCGACCTGGCGCGCTTTCGATCAGTGCAGGTGGACCCCGCAGTCAAACGGAAGGAACTGGGCCTTCCGCCAGACGGGGTGATCGTCGGGACGGTAGGTCGACTGGTCCCAATCAAAGGCCTGGAGTGGCTCCTGAAAGCCGTGCCGCAGGTCCTGGCTCAATTCCCACAGGCTTGTTTCGTCATCATCGGCGATGGACCGCTGCTCGGCGAGCTCAGGCAGATGACCTCAAAATTGGGGATCAGCCTGCGGGTGGTGTTTTTGGGGGCGCGAGAGGACGTGCCCGAATGTCTGGCGGCCCTGGACCTCTTCGTCTTGCCTTCACTGAATGAGGGTATGGGACGGGTTTTGCTTGAAGCGATGGCGGTGGGCTGCCCTGTCGTTGCGACGCGTGTTGGCGGCATCCCGGACATCGTCGCGGACGGGACGACCGGCCTATTGGTACCGCCACGGGACGAGCGGGCGCTGGCCGAAGCTATTCTCACCTTGCTGCGGGATCGGTCGCGCCGGGCCGCATACGGTGAAGCGGCGCGGCGGCATGTGGATGGACGATTTGACGTCGAAACGATGGTACGCAGAGTTGAACGGCTCTACGATGAGGTCTGGCATGAAAAACACCACGCGACGTAACATGCTTCGTCTCATCGGCTGTGTCGCGCTGGCCGGGTCACTGTGGAACGCGGCGGCGGAGGCTGAGGAGCCCGGGCAAGGGTGGCGGCCCGTTACGACAGTGTTTCACGTCCACAGCGACACAAGTACAGGCAGTGACTCGCTCGAGTCACTTGTCGCGAAGGCACGGTCCTACGGGATCGAGGCCATCATTCTGACCGATAACTTCCTCCTCCGCTTCGAGTACGGGCTTTCCCCCTTGCCCGGATTGATCCGCCGGACTGTGGCGTTGCCATCGATCATGAGCTATGGAGTCGAACGGTACCTCGAGGCGATCCGGGAGGCTAACCAACGCCATCCCGATGTGCTGCTGGTACCGGGCGTGGAAGTGGTGCCCCACTATTACTGGACCGGCTCGCTCTTCGGGAAGGACCTCACGATGCATGACGCACAGAAGAATATTCTGGTCGTCGGCCTGCCGTCCGAGACCGACTACAAACGGTTACCGGTGGCGGGCAACTACGCGGCTTATGAATACGGGTGGCCGACCGTGCTCTGGCTGTCCCCGGTGTTGCTGGTTGGCCCAGCGGTGTGGTTGCTCAACCGCCGGGTTGAACGGAAGGTGAAGGTCGGGTGGACCTTCATGGTCGTGCGATCACGACAAGGAGGCCTTGGTGTGGCTCTGCTGATCGTGGCCGGCCTCCTGTTGTTCAACAATTACCCGTTCGCTCGGCCGGCTTTCGACATCTACCAGGATGGGAACGGACTGCAGCCGTATCAGCGCCTGATCGAGTATGTCCGCGAGCGCGGTGGATTGACCGTGTGGTCCATGCCTGAAGTGAGGGATTCCCACCGATACAGCTTCGGGCGGCTGGGGATCGTCACGGTCAAGACTGATCCGTATCCTGACGTGCTCCTTCAAACGGGCGACTACACGGCGTTCGGCGCGCTGTATGGGGACACCATCACCATGACCGACCCGGGCGGTGTCTGGGATGCCGTACTGGGTGAATATGCGTCCGGCCGGCGAGCGTCGCCGGTGTGGGGTATGGGCGAGGCAGTGTTTCACAGCCGTGGGCAAGCCGGCAAGGAGTTGCAGGATGTGGAGACGATCCTCTGGGTACGGGAGCGCACCGAGCCAGCGCTGCTGGACGCGATGGCCAAAGGGCGGATGTATGCATCACTCCGGTCCAAAGAGTACGGATTGGTTTTGAAAGAGTTTGCGCTCCTCTCCGAGGCGACCGGGGAACCGGCGATATCGGGGCAGACTGTACGGGCCCCTGCGTTGACACCTGTCGTGGTTCGCCTGGCCGTCTCCAGCGACGATGGCAATTCGCACCAGACCCCATTCCAGGTCATACGGTCCGGCCGGCTTATGAAAACGGGGACGGAATCGGTGCCCTTCACGTTGACACTTCGAGACACGGCGCCGGCGGCTGGCGAGATGTCTTACTATCGGCTGATGATCGGGACAGGTGAGCATAGGATCGTCAGCAATCCGATTTTCATCCGCGGCGAGTGACCTTTTGGGATGGAGGGCAGACCAGTGCGCGTTGCGATCCATCAACCCCAGTATTTGCCCTGGTTGGGCTATCTTGATAAACTAGACCGGTCGGATCTCTTTGTGCTCCTGGACACGGTCCAGTTCAAGAAGAACGAATGGCAGAACCGCAATCGCATCAGGACGGCGCAGGGCTGGCAGTATCTGACCGTGCCGGTCCTCCACGAGTTTCCCCAGCGCCTGGACCAGGTCCGGATCAACAACCAGACCGACTGGCGTCGCAAGCACCTGACCGCGCTGGAGACCCACTACCGAAAGGCGCCGCACTATGATCGGTATGCCCCTGTGTTCCGTGCCCTCTATAGCAGAGACTGGGAGCGCTTGGCTCCGCTCAACATCGAGGTCATCCGTGTGTTGACCGAGGCGTTCGGGATTACGACAGAGCTTGTCGAGGCCGGCCGCTTCACGGTCCGGGACGACCAGACGGGCCGGTTGGTGGATCTGTGCAGGGTGCTCGGTTCTGATCGCTACCTCGCCGGGGACGGCGCGCGTGCGTACATGAACCTGACCGAATTTGAATCGGCCGGGATCGCAGTGGAGTTCCAAGAGTTCGCACACCCCGAGTACGCGCAGGTGTACGAGCCCTTCA
>VBOF01000281.1 GCA_005877855.1 Nitrospirota bacterium
CTTCCGAAGGTCTACCTGGCCCAGGTCGAACGCCTTCCCGACGAAAAGACCCTGGCCCGTCTTCGTCGCGGGGTTCTCCTCGGTGGTCGGCGCGCGCGGCCGGTGGAGGTCGAGCTGCTTCCGTTGTCTCCCGATCTCCCGCAGCGTCCGGTCCCCATCCGGTTCCGCAAGTCCGTCCCGACGGCCTGGATCAAGATCACCCTGCGCGAGGGGCAGAACCGGCAGGTCCGCCGGATGACCGCGGCCGTGGACCATCCGACGCTGCGCCTCGTTCGCATTGCCGTCGGTCCTGTCACCCTGGGCGATCTCAAGCCGGGGCAGTGGCGCGAACTGGATGATGTTGAAGTCGCCAATCTGCACCGGTCGCGATAGACTATTTGCAGAGTCGTTCGATGTTGGTTTATAAGAGAAAGCGTACAGGGTTATGAGAAGGGGACGGACTGTGCTGGAGATCGTCGTGAAGAGCTCAGTCATCGGGCTGGGCTGCTTGCTATGGGGTGTCGCGGGTTCGGCCTGGGCCGAGACTGCTGACGCCAAGGTGCTGGATCAGCCGCCGAAAGGGTTCTTCGTCAACCTGACCCTGGCGGAAGGCTACAAGGAGTCCCTGGACTCATACCAGACGGAGCGATTCAAGCCCGTCAACCCTGCCACCACGTTCAAAGCGGACGTGGAGGCCGTGTACATGGTGTTTGATCTTCTCCCGAGGGAGAATCCGGCGCATGTGATCGGGCAATTGTTCCAGGTGACAGGCGAAGGCGGCGCCGATGAGAAACTCCTGCAAGAAGAAGCCGCCTACCTCACAACGGCCCAGGAGAGCGGCTTTCTCGTCTTCCCCCGGCCCAAGGGCGGCTGGGTTCCCGGCGAGTACAAGGTGAAGATCCACATCGGGGAGAAGGTCACCGACGCCAGCCAGATCGGCACTCTGCGCTTCAAGATCGTCTCCTAAAACAACGATGAATTCTGAACGCTGAATGATGAATTGAATCCGCCGTTCATCGTTCATAATTCAGCGTTCATCGTTTCACATTTTGCTCTGGATCTCGTCCGCGATCTCTTCGAGCGTGCGATCGTCAGTGGGAATGATGTGGTCGCACGCGGCCTTGTACATCGGGATCCGCTCGTTCAGGACCTCCTCCACCTCGTCCACATAGCTTTTCTTCTGGGTCAGCGAGGGACGGTCCTTGCTGTGCTTGATCCGTTCCATGATGGTGGGCACTTCGGCGGTCAGCCAGAACACGCGTCCCCGCTCTCGCAGCGCGGCGACGTTCTCCTTCCGGAGCACCACGCCGCCGCCGGTATCGATGATGGTCCGGTCCTTTTTCCCCAGCCGCTGGCAGATCTGGGACTCCACGTCACGGAAATAGTCCCAGCCCCGCTTTTGGATAATCTCCGGGACGGACAGGCCGGCCTTCTTGACGATCTCGGCGTCCGTCGAGATGAGCGGCCATGTCAGGCGCTCGGCCAGGACCTTGGCGACGCTGCTCTTGCCCGCGCCGCGATACCCGACCAACACGATGTTCATGTGAGCTGCTTCTCGAGGACGGCGAGCATGACCGCGACCGGAGCCGGCTGCTGGGTCCACAGTTCAAACTGCCCGGCGGCCTGCTGCAGGAACATCTCCAGGCCGCGTATGGTGCGGCAGCCGGCCCGGCTGGCCTCCTTCAGCAAGCGCGTCTCCAGGGGGTTGTACACGATGTCCATGACCGTCAGGCGGGGAGTCAGCAGCGAATCGGGGACACAGGTCTCCCCGGCGTTCGGGCTCATGCCGACCGGCGTGCAATGGATCAAGACCTGCGCGTTGGGGATGGTGCGGCCGAGCGTCTGCGGCGTGAGTTGGTCGCCCGTGACTGCGATGCCGGTCTTGTCGCGGAGGTCCCGGATCAGGGCTTCGCGCTCCTGATCGATGATGGCCAGGATCGTGAGCGCGGCCACCTTGGCCTCCGTGCACAAGGCGAAGGCGATGGCGCGGGCGGCGCCGCCCGAGCCAAGCAGCAGGACGCGGCCCCCGTCCACCGGGGCGCCGCCTTTGCGAAGGGCGGCCAGGGCCCCCGACGCGTCGGTGTTATAGCCGGTGAGCTTGCCGCGGTCCGCCACGATGGTGTTGACGGCGCCGATGCTCCGGGCGGTGGGTTCGACCTCGTCGAGATGCCGGAGGACGGCGACCTTGTGGGGGATCGTGACGCTGACCCCGCGAATGCCGGTGAGCGCGCGGATGCCGCGCATGGCGCCTTCCACGTCTTCCACGTTGAACGCCACGTACACGAAGTTAAGCCCCAGGTGCTGGAACGCGGCGTTATGAATGGCGGGTGACAGAGAGTGCTCGACCGGATTGCCGATGAGCGCGCAGAGGCGGGTCTTGGCGTCGATGGGCGGCATGGGGAATACAGGATAGCGGTGCTGCGAGAGTGGGTCAAGGATGGAAGGAGCGCAGGAGAGCGGGTCCTGCCCCCGCATAGCCCGTCGCAGCTGGGCGTTTCGCCGTCGCAGCCCCGCAGACCCGGCTGTACGCCCCGCGCTGCATCCGGGCGCCCATGCGGTGTCACCCGCTCGACTGCAACGGGTCGTATCGCCGCCCACCCCCACCCTGTCCCTCCCCCCTCGAGGGGGAGGGTCAGGGTGGGGGGCAAGCAAGTCGCACCTACGATGCGATCCGGCCGGCCGAAGCGAAGCAAGTCGCGCTGCGCTCCGCCAGGGTCCCATTCGGCGCCACCCGCGCTCAA
>VBOF01000282.1 GCA_005877855.1 Nitrospirota bacterium
TCTCCAGAGCCGCCGGCTTGCTCTGCACGCTCGGCGTCGTGATGGGTCTGTCGTTCGCGTGCTCGGCCCTCCCGTACAACACCGCCAGCGATTCCCCCTATGCCCGTCCGGTCAAGCCGGAGGATCTGTACTATGAGGAGGCCGATCAGGGGCCGCCCAGAATCGAACCGGGGGACAGCTTGGAAGTGGTGGTGAGGCGGGGCGGGGGAGAGGAGCGCTCCCTCGTGACGGTTCGGGATAACGGCCGGGTCTATGTGGGATCGCTGGACATTGAAGTGAAGAACCTGACGACCACCGAAGCCGAAGCCAAGATCACCGAGCAAGCGGCAACGATAATCCGGAATCCCCGCGTTGAGGTCTCGATCAAGCAGAAAAGGATTCAGCTTCGCAAGCCAAGGGTCTTTTTGCTGGGAGGGGGGATAGGGGGACCGGGGACCGGCACGTTCTTAGCGTCGGGGGGGGCGAAGTTGGCGGAGCTGGACAGAAAGACGTCGGTGGGCCAACTCCTCGCACAGGTTGGGTACAATGACTATGCGGTGTTGGACGACATCCGGGTCATCCGTGGCGATGCCCGGAAACCAGAGGTCATTCCCGTGGACCTGCAGCGGCTCTTTCAGTTTGGCGATCGGAGCCAGGATATTATGTTGAAGGACAACGATATTGTGTTCGTGCCGCGCCAGCGCATCGGAGACTGGAATGCCTTCCTGGCTAAAATTAATCAGACGCTCATCCTGCTGCTGGGCGCGCAAACGTTGAGTCCCGAGGCTTTGACCACGTTTTTGCAAAAGAACAATATCCAACCTATCCAAGTCCCGAGCATAACTGTGCGATAGGGAACGAGACCCGATGGCCCAGTATGAACTGAATCTCCGGGACTATTGGCTGGTCCTCCGCAAACGGAAGTGGATCATCGTCTTCACGGTTCTCCTGGTCGCGGGCTTCACCTTGATCACCACCGAGTTCTTCAGCGGCAAGCCCCTGTACGAAGCTTCTGCCCGAGTGAACCAGTCCTGTTACGTGCGGCGAAGAAGCTGGGGGTCATCGCCAAGGAGGTCGAGAGCAACGAGGTGCGCACGTCCCAGGCCTCCCTTGCCCAGCTCTACGAGCTGAAGGGCCAGGTGTCGGTGAGCCGGGAGGAAAGCACCAACATCCTCAAGATTGAAGCCACATCAGACGAGCCCGAGTTTGCGGCGCGGTTGGCCAACGCGGTCGCCGAGGGCTATCGTGAGGAGAACATCGCAAGCCGGAACCGCCAAGTGAACGACGCCAAGCTGTTTGTGCAGGATCAGCTCAAGTTGGTGGATGAGGCCTTGAGAAAGTCCGAACAGGCCCTGCTCGCGTTCAAGGAGCACGAGGGGCGAGTCTTTCTGAACGAAGAGGCGCGCCAAGCGTTGGAGAATTACAGCCGCCTGCAGGCTGAACTCGCGAAGCTGGCCCAGATCAAGCGCGAAGCGTCGGACCAGCTCCGGCTCTTGCAGGCGAACGAGGCGCTCCCAGGATCTGGACAGGCGCGTGTCTTTACCGACGATGTGCAGGCCCTGATCGCCAGGTTGAATCAAAAGCTGGTCGACCTGAATACGGACCGTGCAGCCCTGTTGATCAACTACACGCCCAAGCATCCCCAGGTCGCTGAACTCGATGCCAAAATCCTCAGCGTCAAGCAGGAGATGATGAGAGAACTCGAGGGCAAGGTCCGGACGATGAGCGAGCGGGAAAACTCCATCAAGGAGGGCATCGCACGATTCAAGGAACGGTACATCACCTTGCCGAAGGCTGCCCTACAGTTGGCCAGCCTGGAACGCGAAGTGAAGGTGAATGGAGACTTGTACGCCAATTTGAAGCAGAAGCACCAGGAGTTTTTGATCCGGGGGGCTGAACGCATCGAGGAAGTCTCGATTATCGAACCGGCTGCCACACCTGGCTCCCCCAAGAACGCGCCCAAAGCCGCCCTCAATCTCATGCTGAGCTCCCTGGTAGGCGTGTTGCTGGGATTTGTCCTGGCCTTTGTCCGGGAATCCATGGATACCTCGATCGGCACGATTGAGGGTGTTGAAGAGTTCCTGAAGGCCCCCGTCCTCGGTGTCATCCCGCAGGTAGACCGCACGGAAATCGAGCGGACGATTCAAAAGGTGTTTCCAGAAACGCTCGATGCGGAAACCGTGGAGCTGCTGTCGAGGCTCTCGCCGTTGTTCGACCTGAAAGGCATGGTCGCGGAGGGGTACCGGTCATTGAAGGTCAACCTTCAATTCGCCTGCGCAGACCGGACGGTCAAAAGCCTGGCATTTGCCAGCGCGGGCCTCGGCGAAGGGAAGACCACGACGGTCCTCAACCTCGCCATCACGATCGCCCAGGATGGACGACGGGTCTTGGTGGTGGACGCGGACCTCAGAAAGCCTGCCGTTCACAGCCGGCTCGGGCTCAAGCGGGAGCCCGGCCTGAGCGAGGTGCTGGTCGGGAATGCGCAGTGGCAGGACGTGGTGCAGACCGCTCCGGATCTGATGCTCGGGAAGCTCGGGTTCGATCAGATTCTGAGCGCTCCCGGCGTGGACAACCTGAGTATCATCACCAGCGGGCATCTGCCGCCCAACCCGTCTGAGTTCTTCAACACCCAACGCGTGGTGGATCTGATCGCTGCCTGTGAAGAAACCTATGATCTCGTCGTGTTCGACTGTCCACCCATCCTGCCTGTCGCCGATGCCGTGTTGATCGGTCCCAAAGTCGACGGCGTGGTCCTGGTCTACCAAGTCGGTAAGATTGGACGGACGCCACTGCTTCGCGCGAAGACTCTCCTCGAGAATGCCCAGGCCCATATCGTGGGGGTGGTGCTCAGCAACGTGAGCGCCGAATTTTCTCCTGATTACCACCAATACCAGTACTATCGCTATTCGTCCTGATCTTGGCGATTACAGGGCCAATTTATCTCGGCCTCAGTCGCTTTTCCGTCCTGTGGCCTAGCTTGAGGGTGGCGTACGATGCAGCCTAAAGGGCTCATCATTGTGCTTCCGCTAGCCCTGGCAGCTGCGCTGTCCCTTGTCCTTGTTTCCAGTGACAAAATGTTCAGTTTGGCTATCATTCTGGGTGCCCTGCTTTTGGTGGTCGCGTTTCTGTCTACCAGGCTCAGCCTCTATCTGCTGGTCTTCTCCATGCTGCTGAGCCCTGAGTTTCTGATCGGGAATCTGACCGGCGGCGGTGGCGCTTCTGGTCGAGGGCTCACGCTCCGGTTTGATGATTTACTACTGGTCGTGATCGGGTTTGTCTGGCTCGCCAAGATGGCGACCCATAAGGGCGGCACGCCTTTCCTGCGGACTCCTCTGAACGGGCCGATCATGTTCTATATCGCCGCTGCCGGGCTGGCCACCCTCATCGGCGTGCTGGGTGGCCGTGTCAAACCTATGAGCGGGTTCTTCTATTGGCTGAAATATTACGAGTATATGTTCCTGTACTTCATGGTCGTCAGCGCGGTCATGACGAAGGAAGAGGCACGGCGCGTGGTGTTCGCCAGTCTGGTCACCTGTTTTGTGATCGTGCTCTTCGCGATTGCGCAGATTCCCAGCGGAGAGCGGGCGTCGGCTCCGTTCGAGGGAGAGCAGGGAGAGCCCAACACCCTGGGCGGGTATCTTGTTTTCATGCTTGCAATCGTGTCGGGACTGCTCTTGACACGCGAGGCGGTAGCCAACCGACTGCCGCTCCTGCTTCTTCTGGTGGCGGGGACCATCGGGCTCATGGCGACGCTGTCGCGCGCCTCGTTCTTGGCCGCCGGGGTGCTGATCCTGGGCTGCATTGGATTTCTAGCGCCACGGAAACCGATTCTGATGACCATGGTGCTCCTGGGGATCCTTTCCACGCCTCTGTGGGCCCCGCATGCGGTGAAAGAGCGGGTCTCATACACGTTTACCCAGGAGCAGGAGGAAGGGCAGATTCGTCTGGGGGCCTTGAGGATCGATACCTCGACGTCGGACCGGCTCCGTTCGTGGCAGCAGTCATTTGAATTATGGAAAAAATTCCCGCTGTGGGGGACAGGCGTCACGGGCGGGCCGTTCCTGGATGCCATGTACCCGCGGGTCTTGGCTGAGACCGGTCTGCTTGGTCTCGTCGCGTTCATTGTCCTCATCGGGTCGCTTTTCCGTACGAGCATTACGTCCTATCGGCTCGCGACTGATCAATTTTCGCGCGGGATAGCGTTGGGATTTCTGCTGGGATTTCTGGCGCTCTTGGTGCATGCGATTGGATCGAACACGTTTCTCACCGTACGGATCATGGAACCCTTCTGGCTATTCGCGGC
>VBOF01000176.1 GCA_005877855.1 Nitrospirota bacterium
TCAGGATCTGCGCGGTCAAGGAAGACAGGTTGTCCCGCTCGTTATAGACGGGGACCACGACTGAGAGGCTGAGTTTTTCGGGTTGGGACATAGGCGTCGAGGCGGCTCCTTGATTCGGTATCTAATCAAACTGGCCGTCTGCGCGTCAAGGGAATAGGTTGTGCTAGAATCCGCAAGGGTATGAGCATCATTCCCGCCCTGACGGCGCACGAAGAGACACCCCCGCAGCTCATCGGCGAGTTCAAGCCGGTGGACGACTGGCAGAACCACATCAATGCCATCTTCTACGGGCTCCGAGGGGGACAAGTCCGGGACTACTACCAGACGATGGCGAGCGCCGATTACCGCCTGGCGCACGCGC
>VBOF01000177.1 GCA_005877855.1 Nitrospirota bacterium
AGATCATCTGGGAGAAAGACTACCAGCCGATTGACTGGAAGCGCGTGCCGTACCGGAAGACCATCACCGACTTCATGAAGCAGATTGACGAGGTGGTGATCGTGCCGGCGAACTTCGGAGCCTTCGCGACGATCAAAGAGGCCACTCGCCTGTTGGCCCCCGGGGGTCGTTTTACCAGTCTGGACGCCGGGACTCCCGACAGGGCCGTCCTCTCGAACCCCGATAAGCCGTGCTACGGGCTGTACGGCGGGCAGTACTCGTTCATCGTCAACTTTGCGCTCTCCGATGAGGTGGCCAGGCATCTGGGGGTCAGGGAGGTCGCCATCGAACCGCAACGGCAGTTCGTCTCGCGGATGTTAGGGGCGACTTTGCTGACCGTGGTGGACCTCCTTGAGACGCACGCCTCTTTGGGACGGCTCAAGCCCTGGGAACGGGACCGGCTGATCTTGCAGACGCTCAAAGCGCTGGACGGGGGCTATCGCTCCCCCTATCACCGCCCCATCGACTTTCCAATCCGGGCCGAGATTCCTGACCCACAGCGGCGGGAGTTGCAGGTTCTCCTGGAGAGTCTCCCCCCGACCGGGGTCCCGGACACGATCGCTTACCTCAGCGAAGAGGAAGTGCTGGGGGTCCTCCCTCACCTTGAGGCCGTAGGCTTTGAGCGGGTCAGGGTCCAAGAGAATTTGGAAAAAGGCCCTCCGAGAGACATCGACTATTATCGGTTCTCATTTCTCCAAAAGTAGCTGAAGTTGCTGAAGAGTCTGGCGAAAAGGCAAAATGCCAGGCTGGTCATTATTTTCTTGAATTGGCCAAATCCCTGTGCTAGCATCCCCGCCAAATTATCGGGAATATAAGAAAATCCACGTGATTCGAAACTGAAGAGGGGCACGTTGGTGTTTGGATTTGGCGGGTGGGAACTACTCCTGATCTTGATCATCGTCCTCATTGTGTTCGGAGCCGGTAAGCTTCCCCAATTGGGTGAAGGCCTCGGAAAAGCCATCAAAGGATTCAAGAAGACAGTCCACGAACCTGAGCCGCAGCAGATCACGGAGGCTCAGCCGGGCGTGGGTTCGGCTGCTTCCGACGCTCCTGGTGGCGTGTCGACACGGCAGGAGGCGGGTAAGGGTTAGGGTTATGCGGCCATGTTTGGCCTTGGTGTCACGGAGATTCTGGTCATCCTGATCGTGGCCTTCCTGCTGTTTGGGCCGCAGCAGTTACCCGAGGTGGGCCGGCAGGTCGGCAAGGCGGTCAAGGGGCTGAAGGACGTCACGGAGGATGTCAAGAAGACGGTCGAGCCCGAGTTGAACCTGATGCAGGCGGAGATGAAATCCGTCGAGCAGGATCTCGAATCGTCCATGAAGGAAGCCGAGGAAGCGATCAAAAAGCAGGCCGACGACACCCAGGAGGGAGTCAAGAAGGCCTGAGCAGAAGCAGATGAAAGAGAAGACAGGGTTCTGATGGACAACGAGGCACAGGGCACAATCAACAGGAGGATCGCTATGCACATCAGAAAAACGCTTTCAGGGTGGATGACCCTGGCCGTG
>VBOF01000178.1 GCA_005877855.1 Nitrospirota bacterium
CCCACCCCCTGCACATCGATGATGACTCCTCCCGGATGCTTCGATGCGAGGCGGCCGGTGAGCGAGGCAATCATCCTGCCGCTGCGACCTTCTCCATGATCTCTTCCGGAATGTCGAAGTTCGAATGGACCTTCTGGACGTCGTCGTGGTCTTCCAGTGTATCTATCAGCTTCAGCACGTGCTCCGCGTTTTTCTCATCGAGCTTGACGTAGTTCTCAGGGACGAAGGTGATCTCAGCCAGGGAAGTCTCGATCTTGGCGTCCGCCAGCGCCTTCTTCACCTTCTCGAAGTCATGGGGCTCGGTGATGACCTCGTAGGTTTTCTCATCCACCTTCATGTCCTCGGCGCCGGCGTCCAGCGCCAGGCTCATGAGCTTGTCCTCGTCCACCTTGCCTTTTTCGACGACGAGCATGCCCTTTTTGTGGAATTGCCAGGCGACGGCGCCGGCCTCGGCGAGGTTACAATTCTGCTTGGAGAAGATGTTGCGGATCTCGGCCACCGTGCGGTTCCTGTTGTCGCTGGTGAGATCAATCAACAGGGCGCAGCCTCCCGGGCCATAGCCTTCGAGTTGGAACTCTTCAAAGTGAACGCCAGGGAGCTCGCCGGTCCCGCGCTGGACGGCCTTCTTGATGTTGTCGGAGGGCATGTTGACGTCTTTGGCCTTGGCGATGGCCAGGCGGAGGCGGGGGTTACCGGCGGGATCGCCGCCTCCAAGGCGTGCGGCGATAGTGATCTCACGAATGATCTTGGTGAAGATCTTGCCCCGCTTGGCGTCTACGGACGCTTTGTGCCGCTTCGTGGTTGCCCAGTGACTATGGCCCCCCATGACCTCACCTCTTTTTCAACTGTAATGGATTTGTTCGGCATGATGTGCGACCGATTGTGACACAGGCCTGCGAAGGGTGTCAATTCGACGAAGCCAGCGCCTTGTGGATCTCGCGGGCAGTCTGCGGGCCGACGCCCCCGACCCGTTGGAGTTCCTCTTCGCTCGCTTCCGCCAACGCATCAATCGAGCCGAAGTAGCGCAGCAGGTCGCGGCGCTTGGCCGGACCGACGCCGGGGATTCCATCCAACTTTGACGAAAGGAGCGCCCGGCTTCTGAGATTGCGGTGGTACGTGATCGCGAAACGATGGGCCTCGTCGCGGATGAGCTGTAAAACATGAGTGGCGGGCGAGGACGGCTTCAGGATGACGGGGTTCTTCCTCCCGGGCAGAAAGACCCGCTCTTCCTTCTCGCCTTTTGCCTTGGCAAGCGCGATGATGTCGATCCGCGAGAGGCCCAGCTCCCGCAGAGCGTCCATCGCGGCGCCCAACTGGCCGATCCCGCCATCAATGAGGATCAGATCCGGCAAAGGACGCTGCTCCTCCTTGACGCCGGAGTAGTGGCGCAGGACGACCTCCTTCATGCT
>VBOF01000179.1 GCA_005877855.1 Nitrospirota bacterium
TCCTCCGCGAGCTGCACGAGGTGGTGCTTGATCCCGCGCTCCGGGGCCAGGACCAGCACCTTCTCGCCCTTTTTCTCCGACAACCACTGGCCGATGAGGTCGGCTTCGGGCAGGGGGACGGGGAGCAGCACCTGCTTCGGCGGGATGACGTCCTTGCTGTAGAACTGCTCGATCACCGAACGGACCAGTTCTTCATCCGAGGTGTCCTGGACCTGTCCCCAGTGGAAGTCCTTGCGGCCCACCAGCAGCCCGCCGCGGACGAACAGCATCTGGAGGTCCGCGGCCGCGCCTTCCCGGACGAAGCCCACGACGTCCTGGTCCACGTTCTCG
>VBOF01000161.1 GCA_005877855.1 Nitrospirota bacterium
TCTTGATCTGCTCGATATCGCGCCGCATGGGGTCCTCAGGGCCGATCCGACTGAGCACCATGTCGCTGTACCCCGTGATGATCGTCACGAGGTTGTTGAAGTCGTGGGCGACGCCTCCGGCAAGCTTGCCGATCGCCTCCATCTTCAGCGCCTGGCGGAGCTGTTGCTCGAGATGTCTGCGCTCCGTGATGTCCACCGCCATGCCGCCGAGGAAGCGCCGTCCGGCACGGTCATTCACGGGAAACTTGAAGACCAGCCAGTGACGAAGGATCCCGTCTGGACCCGGGAACGCTTCGAAAATTTCGGCCGGCCTGTCCTCGGCCATGATCGCCCGATCGTTGTCGCGCAACTGGCGCGCCGTTTCCTCGGGCCAGAGATCGAAATCCGTCTTTCCCAGCCACTGGAGGCGCGTCAGCTTGAAGAAACGTTCGAACAGCTGGTTGACGTAGACGAAACGCCCGTCCTCGTCTTTCATGAACGCCACGGCGGGGCTGTTGTCCATGAAGGCATGAAAGCGGTCTTCGCTTTCCCGTAGCGCCCGCCGCTCTTGGGCCCGCTCCAGTGCCGTCCTCACCGCCACCGACAGGCGGCCAAAGTGGTGAGCCGCTTTAAGGACGTAGTCGTCGAGTCCGGCTTTCATGGCCTCCACGGCGATTTCTTCGCTGCCGGTCCCCGTGACCATGATCACGGGACAATCGGGACAGCGGTCTTTGACCGTGCGCAGGATGGCCAAGCCGTCCGTCCATCCGAGGTGGTAGTCCGTCAGGACGAGGTCGTAGGCCTCGGCTTCTTCCAGCGCGCGGGCGAAATCGGTCGCGCTCAGGACCGGGGTCACCTGGAGGTCGGCATACTTGCGGAGCAGTTCGCGCTGGATCAAGGTCCGGTCGTCCGGATTGTCTTCGATATGCAAGATGCGGAGCGGGCGGTTCATAGCACCTGTTCGTGATTCCCGACTTCCGGTCGCTCGCTCAGCGTCATCCAGTACAGGTTGAGTGCCTTGACCATCTCCAGCAGGGACTCGAACGCCACCGGTTTGACCAGGTACGAGTTGGCCCCGAGGTCATAGGCCCGGTTGACGTCAGCCGTCTCCCGTGAGGAGGTCAGGACCACGACGGGGAGACGCTTGAGTCCGTCTTGCTGACGGACCCACTGGAGCACTTCGAGCCCCGATTTGCGGGGCAGCTTCAGGTCCAACAGCATCAGCGCCGGCAGGGTGTAGCGGTTCCGGTCAGCGTAGGGGGGCTTCCCGGAGAGGTAGGCCACGGCTTCCTCTCCGTCCTCGACCGTCTGGATGGGATTGGCGAAGTTCGCCAGGCGAAAGGCACGCTGCATGAGCAGCACGTCATTGGGGTCGTCCTCGACCAACAACACGGTGGATGGCGCAATCGTCATGATGGCCTGTCCCCTTTGGGCAGCTCGATCCAGAACTTACTCCCTTTGCCGGGAGTGGATTCCACGCCAGCCCGGCCGCCCATCCGCTCCATGCCCTTGGCCGCAATGGCCAAGCCGATGCCGGTGCCGGGGTACGTTTCCGACCCGTGCAGCCGTTCAAAGACGCGGAAGATGCGAACCTGATGCTCCGGCGCGATCCCGATGCCGTTGTCCTCCACCCACAAGCGGCCCCACTCGCCTCGTTCTTCGGCCCAGACTCGGACGTGCGGCCGCACGCCGGACGCCACGAACTTGACGGCGTTCGTCAGGAGGTTCGTGACGACCTGCACGAGGGTGGTGGCGTGAGCCATCACGTGCGGGAACGCCTCCGGAATCGCCGCCTCGACCACGGCCTCTCGCTCCCGGAATTCGCCCTCCGTCTGGGCCTGGATCTGGGCCATGATGGACCGCAGGTCGAGTGGTTGGAGGAGCATCTGCGCGCGGCTGAGGCGGCTATAGGCCAGTAGATCCTGGATCAGGCTGTCCATGCGGCACGCGGCTGCGACGATGCGTTGGGTGTAATCCTGCGCGACCGGGCCCAGCCGATCGGCGAAGTCTTCGTTCAACGCCTGCGCGAAGCCCTGCATAGCCCGCAGGGGCGTGCGAAGGTCGTGGGAGACTGAGTACGAAAAGGCTTCAAGTTCTTTGTTTGCGGCCTCCAATTCATCAGCGCGTCGCTTAATTTCTGCCTCCGCCCGCTTACGTTCGGCAATCTCTCGCTCCAGGTTCTGATTGATGGCCACGAGTTGGTTCGCTTGCTGCCTCGCCTTCTCGCGCATCTGGAACAGGTCCACGAACACCGCAACTTTGGATTTCAATATTTCCGGTGCGAAGGGCTTGATGAGGTAATCCACGGCGCCAACGGAATAACCCCGGAACACGGCTAACTCACTCTGGTCGCGCCCAGTGAGGAAAACAATCGGCGTGTGCATGGACCGCTCGCGCTCGCGAATCAGCGCCGCCGTCTCAAAGCCGTCCATCCCCGGCATATTCACGTCGAGCAAGATAACAGCAAAGTCTTGATTCAGCACGCAGCGAAGAGCTTGCCTCCCTGAATCAGCCTTAACCAGGTTCTGTCCCAGGTCGGCCAGGACGGCCTCCAGGGCCAACAGACTCTCTGGATGGTCGTCCACCAGCAGGATGTTGGCTTTTGCTTTAGCCGTCATTGCCGCTCGAAACTACCGATAGAGCCAGACTCGCAGCAGCGACAGTAGCTGTTCGGTGTTCACCGGCTTGGACAGGTAGTCCGACACCCCTGCCTCCACGCACTTTTCCCGGTCTCCCTTCATGGCCTTGGCTGTGAGGGCGATGATCGGTAAGGCTTTGAACTTGTCGATCTTCCGGATGGCGCGCATGGTGTCGTACCCGTCCATCTCCGGCATCATGATGTCCATCAAGACCACGTCGATCCCTGGCGTCTTCTTCAAGAGGTGAATCGCGGCCTTGCCATTCTCGGCTGTCAACACCTCCATCTGATGGCGCTCCAACACGGTGGTGAGGGCAAAAACGTTGCGGATGTCGTCATCCACGATCAGGGCTCTTTTGCCCGCCAGCGCGGTGTCGGACTGGTAAAGCCGCTCAAGTATGCGCTGCTTGGCTTCTGGCAGGTTGGCTGCCATCCGATGCAAGAACAGGTTGGTTTCAGCCAACAGGCGTTGCGGCGAGTGGATGTCTTTGACACGAAGATGCTTCGCAAGTTTATTGAGCTGGGCTTTTTCATTTTCGGTGAGATCCTTGGGTGTGTACACGATCACGGGCAGTTCGCGCAGGCGAGGATCGTTGTGAATCTGCGCCAGCAGTGTAAAGACCGACGTCCCCGACAACCGGAGATCGAGCACCACACAGTCGAAGCTCTCGGCTCGCAGCGAGGCCAAGGCTTCAGACGCACTGCCTGCAGCCGTAATGCACACGTCGTCGTGGCCGATCAGTTCCATGATGCGCTGACGCTCCTCCACCTGGTCTTCCACCACCAGGAGTTTCCGCTGTGGGCGTTGGATAAACTCTCGCAGCCGGACGAGCGACTCTTCCAGCGTGTCCTTGCTGACGGGCTTTTCCAGGAACGCGTAGGCGCCCCGCTTCAGGCTGACTTCCCTGTCTTCTTCCACCGAGATGATGTGCACTGGGATGTGCCGGGTCGTCGGGTCAATCTTCAGACGGTCGAGCACCGTCCACCCGTCAAGGTCCGGCAGGTGGCTGTCCAGCGTGATGGCATCAGGATGAAACTGGCGCGCGAGGGAGTGAGCCGTCTCGCCTTGTAGGGTCACGATCCCTTTGAACCCCTTCCCTCGCGCAATGTCCAAAAGGGTCTGCGCAAACCTCGGGTCATCTTCCACAATCAGGAGAACCCTGTTGCCGGGCTCGATCGTCTCTCGGTCGTCGCTGATCACCGCCGGTGAGGGCTCCCCGAGTGGGGACACGACTTCAGCTGCCGTCCCGCCGTCTGGCTCGAAGTTGCGACTGTGCAGAGGAGCAGCGGGGCTCGGCTCCGGCCCGGCCCCTGCGGGCTTGATGTGTGAAAGCGTAGGCCGAGGCATGTCGGGCTTGGGCGGTGTGTAGAACGGCAGCAGGAAGAGTGTGAAGGTGCTGCCCTGGCCGGCAGTACTGCTGACAAGTCGGAGTTCCCCGCCTAAGAGGCCGGCGATCTCGCGGCTGATCGCCAGGCCCAGGCCGGTGCCGCCGTACTTCCGGCTGGTTGTCCCGTCAGCCTGTTGGAACGCTTCAAAGATGATCTGTTGTTTGTTGGTGGGGATGCCGATGCCTGTGTCGCTCACCGAGAAAGCAACGACCCCGTGAGCACGGTCGAGGATGCGGTGTTCTGGACTCCACCCCTCGGTGACAAGGCCTACACGCAAATCCACCCGGCCCTGTTCGGTAAACTTGAAGGCGTTGGAAAGCAGATTCTTCAGCACCTGCTGCAGGCGTTTGGCATCGGTGTAGAGACTCCGCGGCAGGTTCGGTGCAAGTTCGATGTTGAATTGCAGCCCCTTGTCAACCGCGATATGCCGGAAGGTGCGATCCATCTGGTCGCGCAAATCGGCGAAGAGCACTTCGCTGGCCTCTACCGTCACGGTGCCGGACTCGATCTTGGACAGATCGAGGATGTCGTTGATCAGGTTCAGGAGATCGGTTCCAGCGGCATGGATCGTGCGGCCGTAGTTCACCTGTTGCGGGGTCAGGTTGCCTTCGGGGTTCACAGCCAGTTGCTGGGCGAGGATGAGCAAACTGTTGAGCGGCGTTCGCAGCTCGTGAGACATGTTGGCCAGGAATTCGGACTTGTACCTGGAGGTGCGGGCCAGTTGCTCGGCCTTCTCCTCCAGGGCTCGCTTGGCTTGTTCCACCTCCCGGTTCTTGCGTTCAACCTCATTTTTTTGCTCATCGAGCAAACGGGCTTTCACAACCAGTTCCTCGTTGGTCTGTTGCAGGACCCCCTGTTGGCTTTGCAGTTCCTTAGCCAGGTCCTGCGACTGTGAAAGGAGCATCTCGGTACGCGTGTTGGCCCCGATCGTGTTCAGGACGATACCGATGCTCTCCGTCAGTTGCTCCAGGAAAGTTTGATGGATCTCGCTGAACAGGTTGAAGGAGCCCAATTCAATCACCGCCTTGACCTCCCCCTCGAAGAGCACCGGCAACACCATGATGTTCAGTGGCGCAGCTTGGCCCAGCCCGGAGGTGATCTGGACATAGTCTCCAGGTACGTTGGTCAGTGTGATCCGTTGCTTTTCCAAGGCGCACTGCCCCACTAGACCTTCCCCGACATCCCATTCGTATGGCAGGTTCTTGCGCCCCTTGTAGCCGTAACTGGATAACAGCTTCAGCCGTCGGGTCGAGTCTTGCGTGTCCATGGCGTAGAACACGCCGTGCTGTGCGGTGACCAGCGGCGCCAGTTCCGAGAGGAGCGTCCGGGCCACGGTCTGAATATCCCGCTGGCCCTGCAGCATTTGCGTAAACTTGGCGAGGTTCGTCTTTAGCCAGTCTTGTTCGCTACTCTTATGGGTCGTGTCCCTCAGGTTGCGAATCATCTCATTGATGTTGTTTTTGAGCTCCTGAACCTCGCCGCGCGCCTGAACTGTAATCGTTCGTGTGAGGTCCCCCTTCGTAACCGCGGTGGCAACGTCGGCGATGGCACGCACCTGAGTGGTCAAGTTGGCGGCCAACTGATTGACGTTGTCGGTCAAGTCCTTCCAGGTGCCGGCGGTACCAGGCACGTTCGCCTGGCCGCCCAGTCTGCCTTCCACGCCCACCTCCCGGGCTACGGAGGTGACCTGATCGGCAAAGATGGCGAGGGTATCAATCATGTTGTTGATGGTGTCGGCCAGGGCCGCAATCTCGCCCTTGGCCTGGACCGTCAGTTTCTGCTTGACGTTCCCAGCGGCCACGGCGCTCACCACCTTGGCGATACCGCGCACCTGATCGGTCAGGTTCGCTGCCATGACGTTGACGTTGTCGGTCAGGTCCTTCCAGGTACCGGCCACGCCCTTGACCTCCGCCTGGCTGCCCAGCTTGCCGTCGGTGCCGACCTCTTTGGCCACACGGGTGACCTCCGCCGCGAAGGCATTGAGCTGATCCACCATCCGGTTGATGACGTCCTTGATCTGTAAGATCTCGCCGCGGACGTCCACGGTGATCTTCTGCGTCAGGTCGCCATTGGCAATCGCCGTGGCCACCTTCGAGACGTCTCTGAGCTGGACAGTCAGATTACCCGCCATGGCATTGACGTTGTCGGTGAGGTCCTTCCAGACGCCGGCCACGCCCTCGACCTCCGCCTGGCCGCCCAGCCTGCCGTCGGTGCCGACTTCGCGCGCCACGCGCGTCACCTCCGCTGCAAACGCGTTGAGCTGATCCACCATGGTGTTGATGGTGTTCTTCAGCTCCAGGATCTCGCCCTTGACGTCCACGGTGATCTTTTTAGAGAGGTTCCCGCTGGCGACGGCGGTGGTCACGTCGGCGATGTTGCGCACCTGGGCGGTCAGGTTGCTGGCCATCAGGTTGACATTGTCGGTCAGGTCCTTCCACGTGCCGGCTACGCCGCGCACCTGGGCCTGGCCGCCCAGTTTGCCTTCCGTGCCCACCTCGCGCGCCACACGCGTCACTTCTGAGGCAAAGGAGTTCAGTTGGTCCACCATGGTATTGATGGTGTTCTTCAGCTCGAGGATCTCGCCCTTGACGTCCACGGTGATCTTGCGCGCCAAGTCGCCCCGGGCCACGGCCGTGGTGACTTCAGCGATGTTGCGCACCTGGGCGGTCAGGTTGTTAGCCATCAGGTTGACGTTGTCGGTGAGGTCCTTCCACGTACCGGCCACGCCCGGCACCACAGCCTGGCCGCCCAGTTTCCCCTCCGTGCCCACCTCGCGCGCCACGCGCGTCACTTCTGAGGCGAAGCCGCGTAGTTGCTCCACCATCGTGTTGATGGTGTCTTTGAGTTGGAGAATCTCCCCTCGGACATCGACGGTGATCTTCTTGGAGAGGTCCCCGGTGGCCACGGCGGTAGTCACCTCGGCGATGTTGCGCACCTGGGCGGTCAGGTTGGCCGCCATCGAGTTGACGCTGTCGGTGAGGTCCTTCCACGTGCCGGCCACCCCCTTGACCTTGGCCTGGCCGCCCAGTTTCCCCTCCGTGCCCACTTCGCGCGCCACACGTGTCACTTCTGCTGTGAAGGCGCCGAGCTGTTCAACCATGGCGTTGACGGTTTTGGCTGTGCTCAGAACATCGCCCTGCAGGGGACGGCCTTCCACTTCTAGTGCTATGGCTTGCGAAAGGTCGCCCCTGGCCACCGCGCCGATCACGCGCGCCATTTCGTTCGTGGGCCGGACCAGGTCGCTGACGAGCGAGTTGACCGACTCAATCATGCCCGACCAGTCACCACTACTGCTTCCGAGCGAGGCGCGCTGGGTAAGCCTTCCTTCCTTGCCGACGACTTTGCTCACACGCTCAAGCTCCCTGGCTGTTTTTGCGTTGAGCTCAAGGATGTCGTTGAACGCATCGGCGATTTTCCCGTTGATCCCGGTCCATTCAACCGGCAGGCGAACGGAAAAGTCGCCATTCTTGACCGCCACCAGGGTACTCAGGAGCAGCTTGGCATCCAGGTGACCATTGGCGGGTTGCTCCACTGCTGTGGCCTTCTTGTTGGATTGCTCGGCCGGCATAGCCGCTCTCCTTCCTTCTCCTTAAAATGGCTTATGAGTTGTTCATTGGAAGTACGCCATAGGGGCTTGTGGGGAATAGGGCATAGGATAGCACTACACCGCTCAGGATAAAGACGATCGCCGCCATTTATCTATGATCTATCATCGGAATAATTCTGAAAAATTAAGCAAAGGGACAGCTATAGAGGAAATTCGGTGCCATCTTTTCTGCGACCGTGCAGCTCGGGCGTTTTCCCAGTCACACGCAATCCGCAGGTCGCCAGATCGTCCACATGCCCATGACACGCGTGGTGCCCCAAACGAAACGAACATCAGGAACATCCACTTGTAGACCAAATCGCATCGCTTGCTTAAGTGCGGCGCCATGCAGGTCTTATGCCTGAGGTAGTGTTGCTATCAGAGCAACGCGCGACCACGGGGTTTTGTTTAAGGTCGCGAAGCCAGAGATATCACGGACCGGCGGGGTGCCCGCTGGAAGCTCCAGCTCTTTCCATGGAATCTGGTCAGGCGTCCAATTCTGTACACCGCCGATTTTTGACTTAGGGGCGGCTGTGCCATAACATGCGATCGTGGCGGGAAAAGTTATGGAGAACGAAGTGGTGCGCCCGGCAGGACTTGAACCTGCGACCTGCGGGTTCGAAGCCCGACGCTCTATCCAACTGAGCTACGGGCGCACGGGGCTCGTAGCGTAGTCGCATCCGTGGACGCTGTCAATCGATGGCGGAGTGATCGTCCATGACGGTCGAGGGTGCACGGGTCGGGTTCGCAGGCCTGCGTGTGGCCGCCTTCGAAAGCCGGCTGGCCGAGCAGATGAGACAGCTCATCGAGCGGTACGGCGGTCGCCCGCTGGTCGCGCCGTCCATGCGTGAGGTGCCGCTGGAGGAGAACGCCGACGCGCTGCGGTTCGGCGAGCGCCTGCTTGCGGGCGAGTTCGAGATGGTACTCCTCCTCACCGGGGTGGGCACTCGCTTCATGTTGAAGGTCCTGGATTCCCGCTGGCCACGGGAGCAGACGCTGGCCGCGCTCGGGAAAACCATCCTGGTCGCGCGCGGGCCGAAGCCGATCGCAGTGCTCCGCGAGCAGGGGATGCAGCCCACTATCGCTGTTCCGGAGCCGAATACCTGGAGGGATCTGGTCAAGGCGCTGGATGACCAGGGCCGGCCGCTGAAAGGGATGAGCGTGGCCGTGCAGGAGTACGGAGTGTCGAACGTCGAGTTGCTCAAAGCCCTCGAGGAGCGCGGGGCAATCATCACGCGTGTCCCGGTGTACCAGTGGAGGCTGCCCGAAGACACGGGCCCGCTCACCGAGGCGGTACGCGCGATCCTGCGCGGGGAGGTGGACGTGGTCCTGTTCACCAACGCGGTGCAGGTGGAGCACGTCATGCAGATGGCCGAGCGGGTGGGCGGCGCCGATCGGCTGCGTCAGGCGCTGGAGAAGGTGGTGGTCTCGGCTGTCGGTCCCATCGTGGCCGAGCGCTTGCGCGCCTACCAGCTGCCGGTGGATTGCGAGCCTTCCCATCCCAAGATGGGCATCCATGTGAAAGAGACCAGCGAGCGAGCCGCGGAGATCCTTCTCCGGAAACGCGCCACCTCTCGACACTGATCAAGGGGCCAACTTCTTTTCTTTATCTTTTCAACGCAGTACAAGCAGTAAAGAGAGATCTCCCTTCCTAAGCTGCCAGTTCACTACAACTCTTCTCCTTGACGACGAAGTGTAACTTTTCAGCTTCTGCGGTGTCACACAGAGAGATAAGGAAGGACAAGGAGGGCAGCCTGTAATGTTCTCAAATCACACAGGAGGGGCAAGATGTCTAAGACGACAATGACAATAAGCTCTCAATTTTCGCTCATCCTCGCTCTCGGTGCCTTGCTGACATGGGTTGTCTGCGTCCCCACCGAGGTCCGGGCCGACGATCCAAGCCAGAGGATGATGCGGAGTGGACAGCCCGGACACCACGGTAGGGCCATGCCCGACTTTGTCGGCCACTCCCTCCACCGGTTGCTCCGGCATCAAAAGGACCTGGGCTTGTCACAGGACCAACGCGCCAAGATCAAGGCCATCACGACTGACTATACGAAGACTCGCATCCGGGAAGAAGCTGATTTGAAACTGGCTGAGGTGGATGTCCGGACGCTCGTCCACGACGAGAAGGCCGACCTAGCTGCGATCGAAACGGCCATGAAGAAATCCGAGAGCACCCATACGGCCCTGCGTCTAGACGGGGTGAAGGCTCTGCGTGCGGCGGCCGTCGTCCTGACGCCGGAGCAGCGCGGGAAATGGCGCGCTATCAGAATGGAGAGGCACGGCAGTGGAGGGCACGCAGAAGGCCCACGGTCGAGAGCGTATAGTGATGAGCCCATGGCTAGTCCTCATGAAGACGCACAGCCGGACGAGGATAGCGATGAGCCAGATCAGATCATGGCAATTCTCCACGATCTTCCCGATCGAGAAGGCTAATAGTCGAGACCGACATGAGCGTGTACACAGGGGGTGGCATTCTTTGCCGCCCTCTGACTCTGTTTGGGGGAGGTCTCGCCTGTGCTGCTTGACATCATCTTGGATGCGGTGCTGGTCGTCGTCGGATCGTTGATCGCTCTCCTGCTCCTGTTCGTGGCTCTCCCCGGACTTGTGCTGTATATCTTTCGCCGGGGGCGTGTCAGCCGGAACCACGAGGATGCGCCCCGTTCTCCCTGACCTGCCCCTTTTAAAGCGACGCTGGACAGCGGGGGCGCCCTTTGGTATGATGTGAGTGAGCACTTACTCACATGGCCAACGCGGTCGTCAAATCGAACCAAACACCGAGGAACCACAGGTCCTCCGGTCCGGAGCGGCAGGCCAGCATCATCGCAGCCGCGGCCTCTTTGTTCGCCCAGAAGGGCTTCAACGGCACCACGACTCGGGAGATCGCGAAGACCGCCGGCATTAGCGAGGCGCTGCTCTTCAAGTACTTCCCGACCAAGCGAGCGCTGTACGCCGCGATCATTGCCGCGAAGAGCCAGCTCTCCCAGCTCATGGCGTCCATCGAGGAGGCGGCCGACAAGCGGGACGACGTGCGGGTCTTCACGTTGATCGCCGGCTTCCGCATTCACCGGGGCGCCGATCCATCGTTACTCCGCCTGCTGCTCTTCAGCGCGCTCGAAGGGCACGAGCTCTCGGACATGTTCTTCCGCAACCGACACCGCGTGTTTTATGAATTCCTGGCCGGCTACATCGCCCGGCGCACCCGGGAGGGGAAGTTCCGAAAAGTAGACCCGCTGCTGGCCGCGCAGTCTTTCGTCGGGATGATCGTGTATCACCGGCTGCTGCACGAGATCTTCAAGGTTCCGCCGCACTGCTCGCCGGAAGAGGCCGTCGCCGGCTATGTGGACGTCTTCCTCGAAGGCCTGCGGAAATGAGCCGCTTCCAGCGCCATCCCTTCCTCACGCTCGTGGGCATCCTCCTCCTGACGCTGGTCGCGCTCGTGGCCTTTCGCCTCGTCAGCAGCGGGGCTAAGAAAGATCCGCGGAAAGAGCGCATAATCAGTGTCGGCACGATCGTTCCGGTCCGGAAGAATCTCGACGTGCGCCTGGTATACACAGCCGACATTCAGCCCTACCAGCAAGTCAACATCTTCTCGCGGGTGGACGGCTACATCGCCAAGATCTATGTGGACAAGGGCGATTTCGTCAAGGCGGACCAGTTGCTCGTGGAAGTGGATCATACCGATTACGTGCACGCCGTGAACCGCGCCAAGGCCAACCTGGAGGCCGCGCGCGCGAATGTCGTGAGCCAGGAGGCGACGATCCGCAACGCGAAGCTGACTCTGGACCGGATGAAGGCGCTTATCAAGGACCAATACGTCTCGCAACAGGATCTGGATAACGCCCAGGCGGGCTATGACGTGGCGGTCGCGCAGATCGAGTCCTTGCGGGCACAGGTGCATCAGATGGAGGTGGCCCTCCAGCAGGCCGAGACGAATCTCACATACTCATACATTAGGGCGCCATTCGCGGGGTCCATCTCTGTTCGGAATCTGGACGCCGGCGCTTTTGTCTCGGGCTCGACAGGTAGCACCTCCACGT
>VBOF01000180.1 GCA_005877855.1 Nitrospirota bacterium
CCAAGCCGCTCCACGATGGACCGCTTCGAATACTCTGAATCCGTGATAATAGCAGCCGCACGACTGGCATAAAGCCGAGCCAGTCTGGTCGTCAGGGCTCCATAGGCTGGCCACCTCTTCCTCGGGTATTGAATGAAGTACAGGTCATGGATCGTAAGAACCACCCGGCAGGGGGAAAACAACGGTCCTTTATAGTAGGGGGACAGCAATACGGAGGTGCGGTCTCGCGCGAGCCGGAGAGGCAGGCTCACCTGATCCCACCACTGAGTCCAGCGACTCTCGATCGTCTGAAGCGTGACTTTCGGCAGCGTGATGGGAAGCCTGGTGTTGAGATCGCCGTAGACGATGCATTCCACTTCACTCTGCGACGCCGCACGCAGCACCTCGATCAGGTACCGACCGATTCCGGTACGCACGCCGGCCGCTAACTCGCGGCCATCTATCCCTACCCGTATCACGCTCTTCTAGGACCAGACGTGAGTGGTTTGCGGGCTTTGACAATCATCTCACAGAACCTCACATACTGGCAGTCCAGGATTTCATAACCAGCAGCACGCAATCGACCGGCGAGTTCGTCCCGCGTATAGCGCGTGATATGTTCATGCACATACGCGCCGGGCAGGGCTTTTCCGTAGATCCGCTTGAGCACCCGGCAGAGCCAGCGGCCATAGCCTGGCGTGCCTAGCACCAGGCTCCCGCTTGGACGGACGATGCGCCACATTTCTCACCATATGTCCAGTGAGTCAGGGAAATGCCGACCCATTATACCTGTCCAAATCTTGATTGGGGCACAATATTCTTCCTGACTACCGCGAGCAGGGAACTGCCAAAAGGCAGATTCATGGCTCTCAGAAGTAGACGCTCCAGTAACATGATGCGATAGAGCGTATGGTTCAGAAAGCCAGGAAGCGGTCGAAGCTCGGACCTCGGCTGTTCAGACTTGCCATCCACCAATAATCTTAGGCTAAGCCTATAACTGGCGATAGCTGGAAAAAGCAGAGTGAAAAGATAACTGATGCGACTAAGATGGATTGGACGACTCTGAAGCAATGCCAGCAAGCTGTTTTTTGTGTACCGCCTGGAGGCGTGCACTGCCTGATGGTGCTCTTTGCTCAACAGCCAGTCATACGCTGGAACAACCACAACAATCACACCATCATGACGAGCCACCCGCCAGAGTTCACCATACGCCGCCTTCTCTTTCACCTCATCGCATTCTAGGACGTCGGTGCTGACAACAACATCAAAAATGCAATCTGGCCATGGCAGGTGGTTCACTGAAGCCAGACTTACTCGCTTTAAACCTCGCCGCCTCCAATACGGCGTAACATGGGATGAGAGATCTACACCAAACGTGTGCTCACTGATGCATTTGGATATATTGAGCAGATTTTGTCCTGTTCCACAGCCGGCATCCAGCACTCGGGAGGTGCTGGTCACCCCCTCCTGTTTCAAGACATCCAACAAGACCGCATGGAGTCCCTGATACCACCAATACGAGCTTTCGCACTCAAACAGGGTCTGATACTCGTAGGGTTCCACGCTGTCGGCTATTCTGAGACTGGAACGGGATACTGAAAGGTATCAGGATCGTCTGGATCGTAGCGCAAAGACTTCAGCATGATAAACTCAGATTCTTCCAAGAAATGGACGGCCTGTGACTCGAAGGGCTTCAGGAGAACTCCATGGTTGGCTTCTAGAGATAATCGCCGCTGCTGACCCTTTTCCACGTAAATTATGTCAATCCGTGCAGAGCCCTTAGTGAGAAAGAAAAAGATTTCCGTTTTACGATGATAATGATTCCCGATGACCGCGCCGCTATGCATCTGTCCATAGATCAATGATTCCCAATGTCCGTTGTTCAGAACCTCTAGGAAGGTGCCCCGCTCATCTGTTCGACGAAAACTCGGCTGTAGAATCTCTTTGTCCATATTATTCTTACAATGAGACAACTGCCTATAGAGCGAACGTAGGTCTGTTCAGTCAATGTGTCGCAAACGGGCTACACCAATGCGGACGACCTACTGCACGCCGATCTTCAGAAACCTGAACAGGCTAGCCGAAGTTTTCGATATTCCTGTAGTCCGGTCTTTGAACACATAGGGAACTTCGTAAACCGTAAGTCCTTTTTTGCGACAGGTGTAGAGGAACTCCATAAAATAGGCGCCGTAACCGGTCGGGATAATTGAGACCTTGTCAAACACCTTTCGCCGCAATGCCACAAAGCCACTATCATAATCCCTAATTCCATAACCATGGACTATTCCAGCAAAACGATTAATTAACCAGCTTGCATACACTCGTAGGTAGTGACGATCATCTTTGGCCCCTTCGACATAGCGTGAGCCGATGACAATATCGTAATCTTTGAGTTTCTCAATCATCTGGGGAAGTAAACGTGGAGGCATGGACATATCGGCATCCATCCACCCTACAATCTCACCTCTTGATTCAATAATGCCCCTATTGAAGGCTGTGGCTAATCCACGCGTACCGATCCGGCGGATCACCTTTACACGCCGGTCCTCTAAGCTGTTGGCGACGAGCCATGTATTGTCGGGGGAATCGTCATCAACAACAATCACTTCCACCGAATCGGAGACATGTTGGAAAATGTCTTGAACGGTGGCGCAGATGTTCTCTCGCTCGTTATAAGTCGCGAGAATAATAGAAACGCGAGGATCCTGATTCATTGGCAAAGGTATGAGTAGATCACCGCCTGCACTCTAAGAGCTTGCTGACCACCTCCTGAATCTGCGTAGTCCTAAGCCCTAAGCCTGACGGGAGGTAAAGTCCGCGGCGAGCCAAATTATCGGAAACTGGATAACTCCCCGAGGTGTCCGGGAAGCGGTGGTCGTTACCTTGATAAACAGGCTGACGATGCATGGGATAGAAAAACGCCCGTGTTTCAATGCCTTTTTCGCCCAACTTGCGTATCACCTCGTCCCGGTTCATGCCAAAAGCATTCCCGATGAGGACCCCGTACATCCCATAGACATTCCTGGCCCAGGGAGCTTCCCAGGGTAGCGTAAGATCCGGCTGACCCTGCAGCAACTCATTGTACATCCGAGCAATCTCACGCTTACGGGCAACCTTCTCCTTCACTTTTTCCGTTTGCGCAAGACCAATCGCTGCTTGGATGTTGGTCAAGCGATAGTTGAAGCCCATCACTCGGTGCACGAATCGTGGTTCCTCGAAACCCTGATCCTGCAAAAGTCGT
>VBOF01000181.1 GCA_005877855.1 Nitrospirota bacterium
GAACTAGGGAGGATGACGATTTCATCGATGCCCGGATTTCCTTCCAGGATCTCGCTCCACTCCGGCTTGACCAGCCAGGTCAGTGCGGCCACCGGATACAACCTGCGGAGTGCGGCAGCGGCAGGGAGCGCATGGACGATGTCGCCCAGGGAACTAGGTTTGATGATCAAAATCTTCACTTCGTTCCGTCGTTCCGTCGTTCCGTCGTTTCGTGGTTAGGTCGCCAGTTCGTCCGTTTCGTCACGACGATACGACCCCACGACCGAACCACCTAACTCACTTTTATTCATTTCCAGAATCCACCGGACCGCGCCCGTCAGATCGCGAGCCACGTAATCCGGCGCAAGGCCCCGCTCGGCCATCCGCGCCTGCTCCTCTTCTGGCACATTCCCGCTCCGGACAAAGACCGCGAGTGCTCCAACATTCCGCGCCAGCTCCACATCGCTAGCTTTGTCGCCGATCACGATGGCATTTTCTGGGGATACGCCCAACTCTCGCTGTGCGCGGTGCACCAGGCCGGGCGCGGGCTTGCGGCAGGCGCATCCTTCGTCCGGGTGATGCGGACAGACGAAGATCCCGTCCAGCCGCGCGCCCTCCTCCGCAAGCAGCTCTCTCAGCCGCTGGTGAATCGCCTCCAATTGGTCCTGCGTGATGAGCCCGCGCGCCAACCCTGACTGGTTGGACAACACTACCGTCTTGAAGCCGGCGCGGTTTAAGCGCCCGACGGCCTGGCCGGCTCCCGGCAAGAGCCGGAGCTGTTCGGGCTGGTTGAGATAGCCGGGATCGAAGTTGAGCGTGCCATCACGGTCCAGGTAGACCACGGGGGCACCACCCCCACCCTTCCCTCCCCCCTCGAGGGGGAGGGCGAGGGAGGGGGGGCTTACGCCGACTTTTTGTAGCTGCCGCATCGCCGCCGCATGGACCATCTCAACACTGATCCCCTGCATGCAACGGTGGTCAATGGGGCATTCCCGCAACAGACACGGCGAGCAGTCCACGGGGTGACGGACGAGCTCGTGGCCGGACCCGAACGGCGACGTGGTGAGCGGATCGGTCGGCCCGAAAATCGCCACCGTCGGCACGCCGAACGCCGTCGCGATATGCATAGGGCCAGTATCGTTCGTGATGAACAGCCGGCACTGCTTGATCAACGCCATCAGCCGCCGCACCGTGGTCCGCCCGGACAACACAACTGTCGGAGCCTCCATCCTGCCGGCGAGCGCGGCACCCAACTCCTCCTCCCCATGTCCACCGAAGATCAAGACCACGCCGCCATGCTCAGCGGCCACCCGGTCCGCCACCTCGGCAAAGCGCTCGGGGAGCCAGCGTTTGGCGGTGCCATAGACGGACCCAGGGTTCAGCCCAATCAGGACTTTCTTGGCATCCACCCCAAACGCGCGCAGGTGCTCGATCCCTTCGGCATCTTCGTCCGGCGTCGTCCGGAGCGTTGGCGGCTCGGGTTCAACCTGAATACCCAACGGACGGAGCAGTTCCAGATAGTAGTGCACCTGGTGACTGCGCCGGATCTTCGGAGTCAACGGGACCCGATGGGTCAGCAGGAACGAGCGTCCATCGGTGGCATACCCGTAACGATTGGGAATGCCAGCCAGCGCCGTGAGGGCCGCGGCTTCGAAGGCGTTCTGGAAGAGCATCGCCAGATCGTACCGCCCGCGGCGCAAGAGCCGCGCCAAGGTCAGCTTGCCTCCCAGCCCGGCATGTGGCCCCGGATCGCGGTACAGCACGATATCATCCACCGCCGGGTGGCCGTGCAAGAGTTCGGCGATCGCTGGCTTGGCGAGCAGGGCGATCCTCGCCTGGGGGAAGCCCTTCCGGACGGCCATGAGCGCTGGAGTCGTCAGGACCGCGTCGCCGATCCAGTTCGTCCCCCGGACCAAGATCCGCTTCACCGCCCCGGGCCTGGTCAACCGTTGATAACGACCCGTGTCCATTCGTCGAATCCTTCGAGCCATTGCAGATCGATCCGAACGGCCCAGATATCCCCCCTCACCCTCCCCTCTCCCTCCGATGGGGAGAGGGTTTGAATGAGCTGCGCGAGCTTCACCGCGTCCTTCTCCGTCGTCACGATCCGGTCCACGCCCGCCTGAGCGGCCGAGCGCCGGATTCTCCCTAGATCATCCTGTGAGTATGCGTGATGGTCCGCAAAGACGCAATGGTCCACGACCGTGGCCCCAACCGCCGCGAGCAGCCATCGGAAGGACTCTGGATTGCCGATTCCGCTCACCGCCAGCACCCGCTCGCCCTTCAGTACAGACGGCTCCAATGAGGTCGAGCCTCCGACCTCCACGACCGCGCTCGGCGCGAAATCCGTAATCCAGATCGGCACCGCCGGCGCCGCCGCGCGGACCGTGGCTTTGAGCTCGTCCAATCGCTGGGCCTGCGACGCACGTGTCACGAGCACCGCCGAGGCCCGCGCCATGGACGAGAGCGGCTCACGCAGCCGTCCTCGCGGAAGCAGATACCCGTTGCCGAACGGCGCAGCGGCGTCCACGACCAGAAGGTCCACATCCCGCCACAAGGCTAAGTGCTGATAGCCGTCATCCAGGATCAGCGTTTCGATGTGATGGCGATCCAGCATGTACCGGCCCACCCGCGGCCGGTCGGCGCCGACCGCGACCGGCACGCCTGGGCAGCGTTGCGCAATCAGAAAGGGCTCATCCCCACTGTCCCCCGGATGCCCACGCAGCGTGCGCCCGTCAGAGATCTCCAGGATGGAAGTCCTGCTCCGGCGCTTGTACCCGCGGCTGATGACTCCGACCTTCCGGCCGCGATCCCGCAAGGCCGTGACCAACGCGATCACGACCGGGGTCTTTCCCGTCCCCCCGATCGTCAGATTGCCCACGCTGATCACTCGGCAGGGCAGGGATTGCTGTTTCAACAGACCTCGCGCGTAGAGCGACGCTCTCGCCCGCATCGCAAGACCGTAGAGGCGCGACAGCGGAATCAGTGGCGCAAGGAGCCACCCCGCCGGCATCCGGTCGTCCACCGCAAGTAAGTGCTCCACCCGTTGGAACGGCATTATGCGTAAGCCATTCATCGTTAATCGTTATTCGTTAAACGTTAAACGGGCTGTAGGGGCACGGCGCGCCGTGCCCCTACTCTTCACAAAAAACGT
>VBOF01000162.1 GCA_005877855.1 Nitrospirota bacterium
AAGAAGCGAGGGCCGGAACTCGACAATATCGGGAACTTGTTGACACAGGACGACATCAAGAAGAAGGTCTTCGATCCCGGCTACCTCTATGCCGACGGCTTTGAGAAGGAACACAAGAAAGGGCTCATGCCGGACAAATACAAAGAGCTCATGACCGATGAAGAGGTGAATGCCCTCGCCGCTTACCTGGCGACGCTGAAAAACCCGGCGGCGCCGACTCCCAAGCCGATTTTCGTGAAGACCAAGGTGGAGCACGGCTTCATCGTGTACGGGTTCGTGCGCGACAAGAACGGTAAGCCGGTCCCGGACCTGCCCGTGACGGCTCAGCCCTTAAAGGAAGGCCGCGAGGGCCACACGGTCAAGACGAACAAGGAAGGCTACTACGAGATTTTCCTCCACATCCACAACGAGGACGTCGGCACCAAGATCGTCGTCTCGGCAAACAACGTGAAGAAGGAGATCACCGCCAACTACAACCCCGAGGACAAGGTTACCAAGCGCCAGGCGGCCGTGGACCTAGTACTCTAGCCCTAATCCTTACAGGACGGTCGGCCTAACTCTTAGGTGGAGGCAACCAGGGTCATTTTGAGCCAGTTCTACCCAAACGTCTAATTTACTCCCCGTCTCCTATTCGGGAAACTGAGCCCCATTATCCTCACGCCCCATCAAGGAGGTCCCATGGTTCTTGCCTCTCTGATGCTTGCCGGAACACTCGCCAGTGGGGGGCTTGCGGTCCCTGTCCAGAGCAGCATGCCACAAGCCTGCTTCGTTTACGGCGAGGTCTTCTGGTCCCCCGTTCAGACCACCGCGATGCTTTCCTCGAATTGCAGGATCCACATCGAGCGGCAAGAACGCCTGATTATCATGAAGGGACAGAACCGGACCATCCGATTCCAGATCCCGGAAGAACCCGGCATGCATGAGTTCATCTATCGATGGGGCCAGCCCACCGCGCACTTCGACGATGAACTGGTGCAGGTGGCGAGCATCATCGGCGGGGGACTGTAAAACCTGCTCGAAGCTCCTTCCCTACTTTCTCATCTGACTGAAGAAGACCACAACCACCAGGATGAAAAACCCGATGCCCGTGAGCACCCACATCCATCCCAGGAGATCGCTCATCAGAACGACTCCTCTCCAGACCCGTCTTCGCGAGACCGCCTGACCAAATCGACATACGCGCGAGTGCACACCATGCTTGACCCCCGATAAGGGGGAGTGTACACCTTTCCATGAATGGACATCCTCAACGAGCCTCCACCCAATCCAGCCGGTGGCGACACGCTGATCGTGGACGCCTCGGACCCGTCGGCTTTTGAACGTCCTAGCGCCGCCCTGAAGCACGCGAAGCCTGAGGACCAGATCTTCATCAGGCCCGGCGTCTATGAGGACAAGATCGTCATCGTAGACCGGCCCGTCCTCCTGATCGGCGCCGGCCGGGATGTGGTGCAGATCTTCAGCCGGCGCGGCGGGCCGCTGTATCTCCAGTCCGTCCCGAGCGGCCGCATCATGGGGATCACTTTCCGCTACGTGGGCAGCGATCAGAACTCGGCCATGAACATCCTGGACTCCACCTGTACCATCAGCGCGTGCCGCGCAACGGAGGGCATCCTGTCGGGGATCGTCGTGTACGGCCCCAACTGCCGGGCGACCTTGATCGACAACGAAGTCTGCCGCAACCGCGAGTCCGGCATCTTCGTGTTCGCCGGAGCCCGCCCCTACGTCGCCCAGAACCGGTGTTTCGCAAACCACCATTTCGGGCTCGCCGCCCGCGACCCCGGCACGCATCCGGATTTCAAACGCAACGTCTGCACCAACAACATGTTGAGCGGGATCTTACTCTTCCATCACGCCGGCGCGCTGATGCTGGACAACATCTGCCGAGACAACCAGCACTGGGGTTTCGCGACCACACCGGAGTGCCAGACCACCCCCGCGCGGGATCAACTGGCGACCGCCAACACGCTGGAGCCCAACCCTCGCGGCGCCATCATGGTCACCCCCGAGCCCCTCGCCGAGATCGGCCGATAATGCCAACTTTAGGACTCCATTAGCCAATTTCACCGCTGCCAGTTGCGACTTGAAAGCATTGTGGTATGGTCTGCGTGTCTGTTCCGCAGGCATGGAAGAGGCACGATGCGGATGGTCATCAAGAAGTTCCTGCCAGCGTTGGCCGCCCTTGTCGTCCTGGGTGTGTTGATGTTGGCCGCCGCGACCGCCCGGGGTGCCGGCAATGATATCCAGCTCAGCGGCACCCTCACTCGGGAGGACTTCAGGTCCCTGACTCGTCAAGTCGGATTTGCCGCCAGCTACTTCCCTCTGGCGCCGGCGGCTCCGTTGGGAATTCTCGGATTGGATGCCGGAGTGGAAGCGACGGCCGTCAAAATCGCCAAGAACTCGACCTTCTGGCAGCGAGCAGTGCGGAATGGTAATCCGCCATCCTATCTGGCGATCCCGCGGCTCCATGTGCAGAAGGGTCTACCCTTCGACCTGGACATCGGAGCCAGCTACACATCAGTCCCGTCCACCAACGTCTCGATCATCGGCGGCGAGATCAAATGGGCGATCCTGGAGGGAGGAGCGGCCATGCCGGCGGTGGCCCTCCGGATCAGCGGCACCAAGCTGTTCGGCGGATCAGAGGTGCACCTGGAAACCTATAGCGCCGATCTCTCGATCAGCAAGGGGTTCCTCTTCCTCGTCCCTTACGCCGGCGTCGGACAACTGCTCGTCAACAGCCGGACGGACTCGGCGGCGATTCGGGCAGCAAACGGAGCGGACTTCCGGGAAACCGAGAACCTGACGAAAGGCTTCGTCGGCCTCAAGATCGCACCGCCAGTGCTACCCCTTAGCTTCGTCGCCGAAGCGGATTTTTCGACCGTCACCGCGTACAGCCTCCGCCTCAATTTCAGCTTCTGATTCGCAGGAAGTAGATCAGGCCACCTAGAGTAGCCGGCTCAGTATGAGGTAGGCGAGCGCAGCCAGGATTCCGGCCGCTGGCAGGGTTGCCACCCAGGCCAGCACCATGTCCCGGACGGTCGTCCAGCGGACAGCGCGCAGGCCCTTGAGCACGCCGATGCCGATGATGGCCGAGCTGCTGACATGCGTCGTGGAGACGGGCAATCCCATCGTGGCGGAGACGAGCACCAATAAGGATGTCGTCAGGTTAGCCGAAAGCCCCTCGATGTGGTCCATGCGTGTGACCTTCTCCGCCAGGACCTCGGTCACGCGAAAGCCTCCGATGTAACTGCCGAGCCCCATGGCAAAAGCCACGGCCGCCAGCGTGCCGAGCTGTACGGTCACGCTCGGCCAAGACGCCACGGCGCTCCCCAGCAGGAGCATCGCCAGGATCTTCGGCGCATCGTTGACGCCGCGGGCCAGCGAGGTCAGGCCGCTCGAGATCCAATGAATCGTATCAAGCCCGACGGTCATGCCCCGGAGACCAGCGCGGTCGCACTGTGAGGGCACGGCCACCACGGGCCGGCCGAGCGCGCTTGTCTGGAACAGCGTGCGCGTGTTCCCGCGCTCATCAATCGTTACCACGGCTCGCGATTCCGGCATCACGCAGAGGCAGGTGCCTTCCCAACGACCCGCGATGAATCGTATCACCGGATGGAGCACGAGCGAGAGGGACAGGGCCAGGACCGGGCTCAGCAGCAAGGGCAACGCGATTTTTTGAGTGATGGCCGACCAAGTCAGCCCGTCGCTGCCGATGGCTACCAGCCCCGCCCCGACAAGCGCGCCGGTCAACGCGTGGGTGGTGGAGACCGGGAGGCCCGTCCGGGAAGCTACGAGCACCCACCCTATCGCGCCGATGAGGATCGCCAGGGCCAACGCGGGCGGCGTCGCAATCCCGGCCTGAATGAGCCCCTTACTAAAGGTCTTCAGCATGGCACTTGCCACAAAGGCCGAGAGGCCTGCGCCAGCGACTGTCCAGACCGTTCCCCACAGAATCGCAGTGCGATAGTTAGTGATGCCGCTCCCGACCAGTGTCGCGATTGCCTTAGAGACATCGTTGGTGCCGTTGGCGTACGCCAAGGCCAGGACCAGGAGCAATGAAAGAAGAGAGACTTCCATAGTCTTGCTCTGTCACCCTGAGCGAAGCGAAGGGTCTCAATTAGCTGACGTGTTGAGATTCTTCGCTACGCTCAGAATGACAATACTTCTTGTCGCACACCTCCACTAAACCAAGCGAGTCTTTCTATGCAATCGCGCCGCCGCAGGAGGAGCCGGCGCCGGCGGTGCAGCCGTAGCAGTGCAATCCCGTCACGACCCGCCGTCCGGCCAGTAGGGTGAGATCGAAGTCCTGGATGGTTTGCGGCACGGCTTCTTCGACCGGCAGGTCGAGCATCTGATTGAAGTCACAGTCTGACAGCCGGCCGTCCCAGTTGACGCTGATCAAGTTCCGGCACATGAGCCCGTCCACCGCAGACGGATTGAAGCTCGTGACGAGCTTCTCCATGTACGCCTCGTACTGGCCGGAGCGATGCAAATCCTCCAAGAACCGGTTGATCGGCATGTTGGTGATCGTGAAGAGCCTGTTGAATGTGATGCCGAAGCGCTTGGCCAGTTCGGCCTTATAGTCGGCCTCCAGTTCGTCCTGCGGTGGCGCGAGCCTGGGCCCGAGCGGGTTATACACCAGGTTCAGGACCAGCCCGCTCCCTTCCTTCGCGTAACCCAGCGCGTTGAGTGTCTGCAGCGCGGCGATGCTGCGATCGTAGACTCCCTTGCCGCGCTGCTGATCCACGTTCTCCTTGAGATAGCATGGAAGCGAGGCGATGACCTCGACCTGATGATCGGCCAGAAACTGCGGGAGATGTTCCTTGCCGCGCACGAAGAAGACGGTCAGGTTGCAGCGGTCCATCACGTGCCGGCCCAGCGCCCGGCACTGGTCCACCAGGTATTCGAAATGCGGATTCATCTCCGGCGCGCCGCCGGTGACATCCACCGTGCGCAGCTCAGGATAGCGCCGCACCGCCGCCAGCACCGCCTCCATGGTCTCCCGCGTCATGATCTCGGTCCGGGTGGGCCCCGCGTCCACGTGGCAATGCGTGCAGGTCTGGTTGCATAGCTTGCCGACGTTGACTTGCAGCGTGTCGATCCGCAGCGCCCGGAGCGTGCCGTGTCCATGCGCGGCGAGAGTCTTCTCGAAGGAGACGACATTGGGCAGGACGATCATGAGGCTTTCCTCGTGGCGTGGGGCGCTTTCGATCGAAACCGGGGGACGAGAACCTCATCCGGGAAGCTGATTCGGCAACATCCTAGGTCAATGGCTTGCTGCCTGGCATCCTTGAGCTGGCGCTGGATGGACGGCGACACCCGATAGCACACACGCTGCCCTTCGCGAATGCCCTCGATCAGGCCGGCCTCGCGCAGGATGCGCAGATGGTGCGACACATGCGGCTGCTGCTTGCCGACCTCAGCAACCAGCTCGCCCACGCACTTCTCGCGAACGAGCAGGGACTCCAGAATTCGCAGGCGTGTCTCGTCGCCCAACGCTCGCAGAACACCGGCACACTGGCGCGGGGTCAGCATGGGGGTCAGCAGCAGCTTCCGCTCGGCGCACAGGAGACAGCCTCGCCCTCGACCGCCTCGCTCGCACGGTTGATGATCGCGAAGTGCCGGCTGTACGGGCCTGACTCCAGCACATCCAGTGTCTTCGAGCAGATCTCCAGCGGGACGCCCCGGCGATAGACGTGGTGGCCGTCATCCTCCACTTCCGCGAAGGGCCCGGTGAAGATGGCGAAGTGCCCTTTCCAGACGCAGGGCGCCTGGGCGGGCAGGATCGAGATCAGGCGTTCATCGGTCGTCGCAACCACGATCGGCTGGTCTGACAGGAGAAAGAGCCGCTCAAACGGCGGAGTCGTCAGCAACTGGGCGGTGCGGGCCGAGACTTGCGTCGACTGGCCCCGTTGGTAGGCCTGCCCCAGTTCGTCCACCGCCCGGCTGAACGGTCCTAGCAGCGACGCGAACCGGACCCCGTTAGGCGCCGCCGTTTCGGAAAGCTTGTAGCCGGTCAGTGTCAGCGAGAGGAAATGGATGCCGTCGATGGCGCTCCACGGCGTAAACTTCATCTGGTGCACGCCCAGGAACCCCGCCTGCACCAGACCACCCAGGTACTCCCACACGGGCAGCGCGCCGGACAGGCAGTCCCCCCATTTTTCCGTATCGTGGATGAGATAGTTCGGCACCGGCTGATCCGACACGATGTCCGAGATCGTGAACCGCCCGCCGGGTCGGATCGCGCGGTACATCTCGCGGAACACCTTGGCCTTGTCCGGCGCAAGATTGATGACGCAGTTGGAAATGATGAGATCCATGCTGCCATCCTCGACGGGCAGGTTCTCCGCGTGGCCTTTGCGGAACTCGACGTTCGGCGCCGGATAGCCGAGGTTCTTCGCTACGATCGGCGCGTTGCGCCGGGCCATCGCCAGCATCTCATCGGTCATGTCCACGCCGATCACCCGGCCGGACGGGCCGACACGCCTGCAAGCCTCAAAGCAATCGATTCCCCCGCCCGAGCCGATGTCCAGCACGGTCTCGCCAGGCCGCACCGTCGCCAGGCCGGCCGGTGTGCCGCACCCGTAGGACACGCGCAACACTTCCTCCGGAACAAAGGAACGCAGGTCGTCGAAGTTGTAGCCTGTCGGGCAGCACATCCGCTCGCCGGTGGTCACTGCCCTGGCATAGCGCTCGCTGACTTGCTGCGTAATTGTCTCGTCGGGCATGAGAGCACCTCGCGCAAATCAAGGTATAAAGATGGGTCCATATATCAGCCCCTGTTGAGAGTGTCAATACTCGCCTGCCAGTTGCTCAGTCTCGTTCCGCACCAGACTGTTACACAAGGCCCAAATTTGCCATAATGAGTCCGCCCAAGGAGGAAACCGCATGTCGGAGCGATTTGATCGAGTCGTGGAGATCATGGCGAGGCTGCGGGGGGACGGCGGCTGCCCATGGGACCGCAAACAGACCCGCGAGACGCTCAAGCCCTACCTGGTCGAAGAGGCCTATGAGGTCCTCGACACGATCGAGAAGCAGGACGAGGCAAAGCTCCAAGAGGAACTGGGCGACGTGCTCCTCCAGATCCTCTTTCACGCCCAGATCGGGCGCGAGCGGAAGACCTTCACCATCGAGGACGTGCTGGAGACCCTGGCCGAGAAGCTGATCCGCCGCCATCCCCACGTGTTCGGCGAAACAACCAAAGACCCGCCCGTCGTAAAGACCGCCGAGGAGGTCGTTCACCGCTGGGAAGAGATCAAGCGGCAGGAGAAGGCCGGGCAATCCGACAACGGCGAGGCAGGCTCGGCGCTCGAGGGCGTCCCGAAATCCCTGCCGGCGCTCTTGCGCGCCTACCAACTGCAAGTGAGGGCGGCCCGCGTTGGCTTTGACTGGCCGCACGACGAGACGGGATACACTCAGGTCGTCGGCAAGGTCCACGAGGAGCTGCGCGAAGTCGCTGACGCGCGGGCTGACGTGATGGGGACCGGTACGGAGCAGGCCCGGCGACGGCTCGAGGACGAAGTCGGCGATCTCCTGTTCGCGCTGGTGAACCTTGCCCGGCTCGTCAAAGTGAATCCGGAGGAGGCGCTGCGCGGCACCGCCAGCCGCTTCGCCGAACGGTTCGCCTACATGGAGGAAGCCGCTAGGCGCAGCGGCCGCGCCCTCAGCGAGATGACGCTGGCCGAGATGGATCGCCTGTGGGACGAGGCCAAGGCGTCCGAACAGTAGAGCTAGCAGCCATGACCGACAACCTGCAACAGGACGAGCAGCCCTTTCGGAACCCGAGCGCTCCCGAGCCCGACAAGCCCACCGGCGGGCATCCCATCGCCGCCGTGGTGGGCGGGATCCTCGCCCTGTGGCTGATCCTCTGGATCGTCATTCCCAACCCCAAGGAGCAGCCGATTGATCCGAAGACGGGTGAGACCAAAACGACACCCGGCATGACCACGGGCACGCCCAGCGCCCCGCACGTGACCTCACGCACAGTGGCGGTCTTGCGGGACTACAACGCGGTCGCGGTGCTCGTGCCTCCCGACACGACCGACGAGCAGGTCGTCCAACTGCTCCAACGGTTCAAGAAGGCCCGTCACGACGGGACGCTGGCGCAGTACATCCCGCCGACCACCAAGGGGGACAAGCTGGGCCTGCATGCCATCGCCGACATTTACGTGTTCTCGGAACGAGAATGGGCAACACCAGACACCCTCAGGGTCGTGGCCCTCGGCCCGCACAGCCCGACGGACGCCAAGAAAAAGAGCGGGCCGACGTTTACCGAGGCCATCAGCCACGTCCGCGGCCACTATGTCATCAATCTGCACGAGGCTGAGCATCGGGAGCGCGGGTCGATCGGCTACGCCGACGAAGACGGCGGCACCCATACCCCTCACTATAAAGAACTCTTCTGAGCAGGACTGAGACTAAAGTCTATCTTGGCTGAATCCGCGTTCCGGTTTATACTTCCTTGGCAGAGGGCTTAGGAGCATTTGCGGAGCAATCTGAGGTGAGGAGGCGATCATGCGACGTGAAGCCCGATTTTTCGTGTATGCCCTTGTGGTCGTGTTCGCGATCGGACTGCAACGCCCTTATACCACGAACGCAGCCGACCCGAAAACTGGGACGTGGTCAGGCGGAGGGGCGATTGGCTTCCTCGCGGACACCCCGGACGGGACTGCGCTTGCCCTCAACTTGAACCTTGATTATTTCCTTAATCGAGACGTGTCCGTCGGTCCTTTGTTTCAACTGGCCGCGACTGGGGATCTGTCCCAGGTTGGGTTTTCGGGCCAGGGGAAATTCTGGATCGATCTTCCGGGAGTGGAGCACCGGGCCAAGCTGACTCTCCAAGGTGGGATCGGATTCCTACATGCTGACTTAGTCGAGCCCGATACTTCGTGGCTGATCCCGGTTGGGATTGGCTTGGACTATAAACTGAATCCGAAGATTAGTTTGACGACGACCTTCCTGCTCAACTTCACCGACATCGATACCGGTCGCCGGAAGGATGCGCACGTGATGCCCGGGCTGACGTTCGGGGTCCGTTTCTAATACCAGCCCCAGGTAGCGCTGTGCAGGCATCTTGACAGATGGGCATGAAACGGGCACTCCTTGTCGCTCTGTTGTTCCTGACCCTCGCGGCGGAATCCTCCTCCACGCTCATCTACGTGTCCGACTACTTCTCCTTCGTCGGAGCGGATCAGCACGGGCGTGTCGCGTTTGCCCTGGACAACAATCGGGGGCGCGATGGGGAGGCCTTTCAGGCCGAACACTTCGTCGTGCTGCACGACGAGCGAGACGGGTGGATGGACGTCGCCGGCAACGGTCCCTATGACAACCTCAAGAAAGAGCTGGACCGCATCCCCGACTCTCCCTTCTTTCAGTTCACGGGCGCTCCGGAGGCCGGACTCACGATCAGCAGTACCCAGAATCAGCTGACCCTCCGGATCGATCCCATTCCCCTGCGGCATCAGAGAACAGAGGACAACTCCAGGCTCTGGATGGGATCCGCTTCGGCGGTGCTGACATGGCAGGGGCGAACGCTGCACGGCCGCGTCATTTACGAGTATCTCGCCATGCTGGACTTCAACCGACTGACCAGGACGTACTTCGGCCTGTGGAATGAATTCCAGGGCCTGTACTTGTCCCTTGACGGGACGGGCGACGTGTACCTGCACAGCCAGCAGGGCGGACGATTGGAGCCGGTGTCCGGCAAGCTCGTCGGCTTTGCCGTCATGAACGAGGCGACCGACTATCTCAACGATCTCGACGTGACGGTGGTGAACCGGGAGTTCGCGCTGGGCTTCTACCGATGGCCGACGGAATGGCGCATCACCTGGCGAGGCAACAAAGGCCCCGCTTCGATGACGCTCTCCCTCTCGGAGCGAAAAGGGATCGCGAATTGGGTGTTCGGCGGCTTTTCCATGGGCATCGTGCGCGGCGAGCTGTCCTACGACGGCCGCACATGGCCGCTCTACGGCCTCGCCGAACTCCTGATGTGACTGAGGCCGGAACGGTTTCTGACACCATCTTCTTCAACTCTGGCTGGAGCGCTGCAACAATTCCTATCGTACACTTGGCACGACCGTCTCGCATGTATCAGGCAGGGAGAAGCCCACGACGAGATAGATAGGGATCGCAGCAAGCAGAAGGGCATTGATTCCCCACGTGATGGAGAATGCGACGCTGAGAACAGGCGCAAGAACAGAGAAGATACCATTGATACCCCACGCCCAAGGGACGAAAGAGGTCGCTGTGGGCTTCATCTGCTCGATAGCAGAGGGCACGAAAATCCCAAGGCAGGCACCTATCGGAAGCACTAAGGTGAAAACGATCGCAGTCCGCAGCCAAAAGGACAGGCCCATGAGGCCCGGCAGGCGCGGGAAGATGAAGCCGTACTCAGCAAGTATCACTGCGGCCACGGCATAGCTCACGAAGCGCACTCTGCGGAAAGCCCCGACGATCCTATCCGAGAATAGCGAGCCAAGCCCTGTGGCCAAGAGAAGAGCTGCGAGCACCACCGACAGGGCATAGTTCGGGTGCCCCAGAAATAATCCGAACTTCTGCAGGAGGGCAATTTCAATGGCCAGGTAGCCAAGCCCGGTGCCCGCGAAGTAGAGAGCATATCGCGGTGCGTGATTCACGCGGAGCCCGTGCGAGGCAAAGTATCGCAGTGGCACGTAGATACAAAGGACACAGGCGAGACTAATGACCAGCATCAACACAATCACGCTGTATTCCATAACCGGAATGATAGCGCCCCAGAGTATCGCCTCGCTGGGAAACAAGTGCCACCAGTAGGAATACCTGAAAAAAAAGGGCCGGGTGTCATCAACCGGGGAGACATCGAACGGGTAATTGGCGACGAAGTCGGCCTCCTGCTGTGGATCACTCAGCGAA
>VBOF01000291.1 GCA_005877855.1 Nitrospirota bacterium
GACGACAAGACCATGAACGCCTTCGCGCTGCCCGGCGGCAAGATCGCCGTGTACACCGGTATCTTCCCCGTTGCGAAAAACGAAGCGGGCCTGGCCGCCATCCTCGGCCACGAGGAGACCCATGCGCTGGCCCGGCATGGCGCGGAGCGCATGAGTCAAGGCTTGCTGGCGCAAATCGGCCTGGAAGCCGCCAGCATCGCATTGGGCTCAGGGACCAACCCGGCGGTCGGACAGGCCACGATGGCCGCGCTGGGTCTGGGAGTCAACGTCGGTGTCTTGC
>VBOF01000292.1 GCA_005877855.1 Nitrospirota bacterium
CGCCGATCTCCCCGCTCTGGCGCCTCGCTAAGTGGCACCTGAGCGAGCGGCTTGGCTGGCCCTCATCCCACCGCTTGCCACTGCGCTCTACTACGCGCTTCCCGCAACCCTGCAGCGAAATCTCTGGATCACCTTCATTCCACAGCTCGCGGCCTACGCCATGCTCGCCCTGTGGATCGCCTCGAACACCTCCTGGCGCGCGGCTCTGCGCCTGGACATCACAGGGATGCGGGACGGTCTGAAGTGGGGTGCACTCGTGGGCGTGGCGCTGGGCGCCGTCAACCTCAGT
>VBOF01000293.1 GCA_005877855.1 Nitrospirota bacterium
CATCGGCGGGACCGTGGTGAGTCTGACGACCTACTTGGGAAGCCTCGGAAAGAGCTGGCTGGCCGCGTTTGTGACCACGTTTCCCGCCCTCACCGGCATAACCTTCATCTTGATGTACCTGAACGCCGGGGTGGAGCCCACGGTGCCGTACGCACGGAACCTCCTCTACTTCGTCGTCCCGTGGCTGGCCTACGTGGGGTTCTATCTCGTGACGATCGATCGCCTCGGCTTCTGGTTCGCGTTGATGGGCGCGATCGTGCTGTTCGTCGGCGTCTCCGCGCTGTCCAAGCTGATCGTGTAACCCATGCGTGTGCTTGCGACCCCCACCCCGATTTGCCATAATACCGCCGGTGAGCAGACCGCACCGCACGAGGAGCACCCATGGCTAGGCTGGGCGTCAACGTGGATCACGTGGCGACCTTGCGCCAGGCACGTGGGGGCAAGGAGCCGGACCCCGTCGCCGCCGCGGTGCTGGCGGAACTGGGCGGAGCGGACGGCATCGTCATCCACCTGCGGGAAGATCGCCGCCACATCCAGGATCGCGACCTGCGCCTCGTGCGCGAAGTCGTCCAGAGCAAGCTCGACCTCGAAATGGCGGCGACGGACGAGATGGTCCGCATCGCCATGGATAGCAAGCCCCATCTTGTCACCTTCGTGCCGGAGCGCCGGCAGGAGCTGACCACCGAAGGGGGCCTGGACGTCGAGGGGAACCGCCAGCGGATCAAGGACCTCATCACGCTGCTGCACCAGTGCGGTATCGCCGTGAGCCTCTTCGTCGACCCCGAGCTCGAACAGATCAAGGCGGCGCGCCGCGTCGAAGCCGACTGCGTCGAGTTGCACACGGGCCGCTACGCTAACGCAATGGGGCTCAAGGAGCAGGACAGCGAGTTCGAGGCCCTGGCGCAGGCCGCGCGCGCCGCCTACAAGCTGGAGCTGGTGGTCAACGCCGGTCACGGCCTGAACTATCGGAACGTGCGGCGCCTGCGCACCATCCCCGAAATCGTCGAGTACAACATCGGCCACAGCCTCATCGCCCACGCCATCTCGGTCGGCCTCGAGCGGGCGGTGCGGGAGATGAAAGACCTCCTCAGGTAGCCCGGAATATCCATGACGGTTCGTGACGAAATCGCGCAGACGCCAAGCGAAACAGGCGCTTGGAGGCGCGAGGGAGGGAGGCGTACTTGAAACAGTACGGTGACCGACTGAGCGGCGAGACCGCCTGTTGCAGCGGCGTATTCGCGATTGCAGTAGAAGCGTTCATGGGTAATCCGGGCTAAGTATGGAGTTGGTCACCGCCGCGGAGATGCGCGAGCTGGACCGCGCCGCCATCGAGACGCGGAACATTCCGAGCCTCCGTCTCATGGAGAATGCCGGGAAGGCGGTGGTCGAGGAGATGGAACGGTTCTTCGGCCCGCTGCGCGGGAAGGCCGTCACCATCGTCGCCGGCAAGGGACAGAACGGCGGGGACGGCTTCGTAACGGCGCGTCTCCTCCGGCAGCGGCGCTGCCAGGCGCGCGTGGTACTGCTGGCCTCGCCCTCCGCATTGACAGGCGATGCCGCCACCAATCTGAAAAAGTTTGAGCGAGCCCGCGGGCGCTGCCTCGCGGTGGAAACCCCCGCCCAGCTCGGTCCGATCCTGAGCCCTCTGCTCCAGGACAGTGATCTGGTCGTGGACGCCGTTTTCGGGACCGGTCTGAACGCCCCGGTGCAAGGACTGCCGGCCACGGCAATCACGCTGATGAACGCCTCTCGGAAGCCGATCGTCGCCATCGATCTACCCTCGGGGCTGGATGGCGATACCGGCGCCGTCCTGGGGACCGCCATCACAGCCACGCTCACGGTGACGTTGGCCCGTCCCAAGCGTGGACTCTATGTGGCCGCCGGTCCTGATCACGCCGGTGCGATCCACGTGGCGGACATCGGCATCCCGCCCGATATCATCGCCGCAGCGAAGATTCCCGTGACGTTGCTCGAGGCGTCGGAC
>VBOF01000294.1 GCA_005877855.1 Nitrospirota bacterium
CGGAGCGCAGCGCGACATGCTTGGTTCATGGCCGGCCAGCCGCGTCGTAGGTGCGACTTGCTTCGCTTCGCGGAGCACCCAAGATGCGCTGGCCGGTCGGCGGAGCGCGAGCACGGGGGTACACGTTGCTCCGCAGAATGCAACGGGTCGTTTGCTCGGTGGCAGGACCCGCTCATCGCATCAATGCACTCTCTCTTCTGATCGAGCGCCCAGCTTTTTCATCACCTTCGAGACGTAGATCACGAACGCACAGCCGACGGGAAAGAGGAACTCGTTGGCGGCGCGCGACGCGAGCGCGGGCAGCGCCGGCGTCTGGTGCGCGGCCTGGATGGAGAGCGCCAGCATTGCGCCGCCGAACACGACGCCCACGGCGAGCCCCGTCGCGAGGTGCGCCGCCAGTCCGCCCCACGGTTTCTTCTCGACCCAGTCGAGCGTCAGGCCGAAAGAGCCGTATTGGAGTCCCTTGATGAGTGCGATCAGTGCCAGAGAGGGACTTGGCCCAACGGTACTCGCGACCTGGAGCGCCTGCATCGCGCCCTCGTGGAGCGAGCGCGCTACCATGAACGCCAGCGGCGCGGCGAGCAGGCCCGCAAGCCCCATCAGGGGCCCGCGCGCCTTCTTCGCCGTGGTGCCGACGGCCAGCCCCACGCACACGACGACCGACCAGGAAACTTTCTGCACGAGGTCGGCCAGGATCGGGTTCGCGCCTTTCAACGTCCCGAAGCCGGCGGCCAGCGCGACCAGAATGACCTCCATCACAAGGCCCAGCAGCACCGCGAGCCATCCCACGTGCAGAAGAGCCCACCAAGCGTCGAAGGGCTTGTTCATGAGGTTCTGCCAGCCTTGATCTTTTCGTTGAGATCGTCGATCCAGCGGCGCTGGAAGTCCTCGTAGCTGATGAACAGCCGGTCCTTGAACGCGTCAGGGAAGGGTTGACCCGTTACCAACTGGCCGAGCACCTCGCGCATCTTGTCCATCCCGAACCGATCGATGAAATACTTGGTGGCAGAGTTCCCTTCCAGGTAAGCGACGACCGCTTGCTTGGGCGTGAGGCCCATCCAACTGCCTTCAAGGTAGCTCAGGTTGACCAGCGTGACTTGCCCGCGGACGAGTTCGGGGATGTCGGGCGGCGGGTCGCCGGCCAGTTGCATGGCCAGCCCTTCGTTGAGCCACTGCGGGATCGCGCCGCGTCCCCCCATGCGATCGTGCAACAGCGCATGCTCGTACTCGTGACGCAGCACGCGCGTCAGCCAGGCCTTGTCGGTCAACGCTCCTTGCGTCGGCACCTTGATGCGCCCCATCACCGGATCGTACAGCCCATCGGACCACGCCGGCCCGCCGGTCGCCCCCTGAAAGGTCTCGCGCGTGTGCAGCACCACCAGGATCGGCTTTGAGGGGAAGTGACCGAGCTGCTGTCCAATTTCCCGGTAGGCCTCTTCTAGAATCTCAAGGACGCGGTTCCACACGGCGTGATCGGCCTCGCCGTCGAATTTCACCAGGAAGTGGGAGCTTTCCCGGGCCAGAAACTTCTGCTCGGCCTTCTGAGTCTGTTCCACGCGCGCGATGAGTCGTCCCAGGTAGACCTGGAGATTGGGTGACTCGGCCATGTGGTCCTTGGCCTGCTCGAGGTGCGCGCGGGCGCCCGCCAAGTCGTCCTTGTTCAAGAGCAGTTCGGCGAGCGCGAGGTGCGGCAACGGATTGTCCGGGTTCAACTTGATGGACTCCTCCAGCAGCGCCGTGGTCAGGGCCGGGTCCTTGAGCTCCCAGTACGCGTAGACCAGGTTATGATGGGCGATCGCGTTGTACGGGTTGATGGCAAGGGCCGATTTGTACGCCGGCACGCTGGCGGCCGCTCCGCCCGCCTTCACCCGCATCACCCCGAGGTTGTTCCAGAGCGTGGACGTGGACGCGCGCACGGCCGGGTCGTTCAGGGCGTCCGGCGGCAGTGCCTGGAGCTTGGCTTCCGCTTCCGCGTCCTTCCCCTGCTGGATCAGCGTGTTGATTTCGTTCAGCGCGGCCGCATGCGGTGAGCCGGACACCTTGACGGGAATCGACAGCGGCGTCCCGCCTTGTCGGACGATCGGCTGGGCGGCGGGGTCGGACAGGGTCACGGAAAGCCCAGCGTTGGGTGTGGGCTGGGGCGCTGGCGTTGCTACCGGTGGTGGCGTCTGCTGCTGTAACACCTGCTGCTGCCTGCTCCACCACTGGTAGCCGACAAACAGCAAGATTCCCAGCGCGGTATAGGCAAGCAGGCGTGGCATCATGACACTGCCCTTTCGGCGAGAGGCCTGAGTGCCTCGCGCACTAGATCGGCCGCATGTCCAGGCGGTGGGCGTTCTTCAGCGCGATCTTCACCCACTTCTCTTCCGGCGGATAGCCGGCGACCTCGCGGCCGTTGACCAGGATCACTGGAACGCGATCGGCGTAATACTTCCTGGCCTTCTCCTCGCTGTTGACGTCCTTCTCGATGAGGTTGTGGGGGAATTCTTTTTGGAGCTCGTGAAGAAGGGCCTTGGCCTTGTCGCAAAGGGGGCAATCGGGCTTGGTGTAGACGACCACATCGGGTGTGGCGGGCTTACGCTTCCAGACTCCGAACATGGCGGCATTCTATGGGGATGGTCGCTGAGGGTCAAGAGAAGTGCGGCCGGCCTGCCAGCCGGCTATAATAGCGTCGAATCGAGGGACTCATGAGTCAACGTCCAATACCGGTGGACACCCAAGGAACAGTCCGGATCAGGGGCCATACGCTCTTGTGCCTGCAAGGCTTTCGAGGCGAGGGCTATAGCGCCGGTTTCATTGACAACATGGCCGCGCTCCACCGGGACCTGAACGAGAACCCTGACCGGTGGGTCGAGGTCGTGGAGGCGCCGGACGCGTTCTGCGCGGCCTGCCCACACCTGGCGCCGGCCGGCTGTTCGCTGAGCGGCGCGCCCTCGGAAGAAGGCATGCAGGCGCAGGATCGGCACGTGCTGGTGCTGCTGGGCCTCCAGCCCGGGGCCAGGGTGCGGTGGCGCGAGGTCCTCGATCGGATCCGCGCCTCG